>JAPSKG010000065.1 GCA_031177795.1 Domibacillus sp. | reverse complement strand
GTTTTTCCGCTTCCTGTCGGTCCAATCAAACAAATATTTGATTTTGATAGTTCTACGTCATCCACTTTGCTGTTCGAATTAATACGTTTGTAATGGTTGTAAACGGCTACAGCAAGAGATTTTTTCGCGCGCTCCTGACCAATAACGTATTCCCCCAAGATTTCGCGGATTTCCGTTGGCTTCGGAACGTCTTTAAATTCTACTTCTTCTTCCGTGCCAAGTTCTTCTTCCACAATTTCTGTGCACAGTTCAATACATTCGTCGCAAATATATACGCCCGGTCCCGCTACAAGTTTACGCACCTGATCCTGCGATTTGCCGCAAAACGAACATTTTAACTGTCCTTTTTCTTCATTGAATTTAAACATTTGGTTCACCCCTTATGCTATGTTGGTGCAGCCGGAAAAATTCAGCGGACCGACTTTTTTGACTACCCCGTAACTAAGTTATGTATCGCATTGTAGCATACTTACCGGAAAACAAAAACGAAAAAGCGTTTTTGCATGCCTGAGGGTAGAAAACAAGGCACGATCAAGTCGCGCCCTGTTAGTTTGTTTTTTTATTATGCACTAGTTTTGCTGTTTTCGACAAGAAATTCGACTGCTTTACGAATTTTCAAATCGGCTTTCATGCCTTCAAAGCTGCCCAGCGCTTTTTGGATGTCTTCTTTTGAAAGACCAAATTGCTCGGACATTTTGCTTACTTCTGCATCGATGTCTTCATCTGTTGGCTCAAGATTTTCTGCTTCTGCAATAGCTTCAAGTGTTAAGCTTGTACGCACACGCGTTTCAGCATTTTCTTTCATTTGGCTGCGAAGGTCTTCTTCTGTTTGACCAGAGAACTGATAGTAAAGGTCAAGGTTCATACCTTGCATAGAAAGGTTTTGTGTGAACTCTTGAATCATGCGGTCGATTTCTGTGTTGATCATAGCTTCTGGAACGTCTGTTTCAGCATTTGCTACTGCTTTTTCCACAAGATCATCGCGCAATTTTTGTTCAGAAGCACTTTTCTTTTGCTCAGCAAGACGCTCTTTAATTTTTGTTTTTAAAGCGTCAAGTGTTTCTACTTCTTCATCTGTTTCTTGTGCAAACTCATCATTTAATTCAGGAAGCTCTTGTGCTTTAATTTCATGAAGTTTCACTTTGAATGTTGCCGGTTTACCCGCAAGCTCAGCTGCATGGTATTCTTCAGGGAAAGATACTTCAACGTCTTTTTCTTCTCCTGCTTTCATTCCAACAAGCTGCTCTTCAAAGCCAGGAATAAATGTGCCAGATCCAATTACGATAGAATAGTTTTCAGCTTGTCCGCCTTCGAACGCTTCACCGTCAACAAATCCTTCAAAATCGATTACAACTGTATCATCATTTTCAACTGCGCCGTCTTCTTTCACAACAAGTTCAGCATGACGCTTTTGAAGATCTTTTAATTCATTTTCAACATCTTCATCAGTTACATCCGTGCTGTCTTTTTCAACTTCAAGACCTTTATACTCACCCAGCTTTACTTCAGGTTTTACAGTAACTGTTGCTTTAAAGATAAAAGGCTTGCCTTTTTCAAATTGCTCCACATCGATTTCCGGACGATCAACCGGATCAATTCCTGCTTCGTCAATTGCATTGCTATATGCTTCTGGAAGAATAGCATCGATTGCATCCTGGTAAAGAGCTTCTACGCCAAAACGCTGTTCAAACAGCGGACGCGGCATTTTCCCTTTACGGAAACCTGGTACGTTAATTGTTTTTACTACTTTTTGAAATGCTGTATTTAGGCCTTTATTTACTGTTTCAGCGTCCACTTCGACAGTTAATACGCCCTGGTTACCTTCTAATTTTTCCCACTTTGCAGACATAAAAATTTCCCTCCAACAATCTATTGATAAATATGAACGTTCGTCCTATGTATATTCTTAGTGATATAAAAAGGACACAATACGACTTTTACATTATAACATACAGCTGTTTTCTTTCAACTAAAAGGCTGAAATTTCATCGAGTTCTTTCATAAAGGCAAGAGCTTTTTTTATTTCTGCGTTTATTTCGCCTACTTCGTCCCCATGCCCGTAATGTGAGTTTATTTTTATTATTGCCGCTTTTGCCCAATTTTCCGGCGACACTTCCGGATCAAAAGGATGCAGTAAAAACACTTGTTGTTTAACAAGCTCAGCTGCTTGTTTACATAAAGCCGGATTTTCTTGGCCAACTTTTTCTTCCAGCTTTTCTAAAACAGTTTGGAAAAAGGGCCGGTTAAATGCTTCATCTGTAATAGCTGGAATAATATTTTTCTCAAACTGAAATTTTCGGACAGTTATGTTTTTCGCCGTTCCTATGTCGCGAAGCAGTCCGAGCACCATCGTTTGAATAAAAGGATGCTCCAGCGGATCACCTGCTATGTTTATCAGTTCTGTTTCATACGGTGATGCGTCTAGTGCTGCCAATTCAGCTAATTTCATTGTTTTTGCTTGCACAGTTTCTTCAGTTTCAAATAAAGGCTCTTTTTGCTGTTTTTCGCCCATTCTGTCGGCCAATGCTTTTAAATGGGCAAAGTGTTCATACCGGTCCGCCGGGAGCCCTTCTTCTAAAAGAGCAGACAAAGTATCCGCAACTTCTTTATAGCGGCGTTTTTGAATGAGCATTAAGATATGTAAATCCATGACATCAAAATAGTGGCCTTCCCCTGCGTGAAGCATGGCCCGGGAAAGGTCAATTCCTTCATCATGCATGCCTCCTTCATAATATGCAATCAGAAGTGCCATTTTTATTTCTTCCTGTTGATCTGTTTTAAATCTGAGCGCTTCTGTGTAAAAACGAACCGCATCGTCAAACCGTTTTTCTTCAAGTGCTTCACGTCCTTGTTTTTCAAGGTGAGGCACCGTCCCGGGAAATTGAACAACATTTCCTTCTTTGACACGCTTTTTTTTCTTCACTTTGTTCACCCGCTCATTTAATAGTAATTGAAGTGTAGCATTGTGTTGCCTGAAAGAACAGGAAAAGAAAATAGTTGCTCTTCCGGCGCATGCCTGTCATGCTTAAAGGAATGAAAAAGAACATAAGGAGAATTTATAAATGATCGAAATTAAAACTTCCAAAATAAGCACCGGTGAACTAAACAGAGGTGTTTTTGCTACGCATGACATAAAAAAAGGAACGCTCCTGCATGAAGCACCTGTTCTTCCTTATCCAAATGACCAGCATGTTCATATTGAAAAAACTTTACTTGCCGATTATGCATTTGAATATGGCATCAACCATACAGCCATTTTATTGGGCTACGGCATGCTTTTCAACCATTCATATGAGCCGAATGCCGTCTACGAGATCAACTTTGATAATCAAACATTTGACTTCTTTGCTTATAAAGATATTAAAGCAGGTGAAGAAATAATGATCAATTATAACGGCGAAGCCGACGATAACACGCCGCTCTGGTTTAACGATGACAGCCTTGAACAATAAACTCAAAACTTTTTCTTTATAAAAGCTGACGTAAAGATCAATAGGCCCTTTTTTGAAAAAGAAAAAATGAAAGAGCGATTTCTTTCTTAGATGGAACATTCAGCAAAAAAATGCCTAAAGCATGAGCAGCTAAAAAGTGACTTTACAAAAAAGAAGTCTCCCTTGTCTAAGGAGACTTCTTTTTATTTTGTTAAATATGCAATTATTTCCCTCTTTTTTTCCTGGTACTCAATTTCTCCTAAAGCGTATAAGGTAACCACTCTTCTCACTTCTTCTGCCGACATGTGCGGAATCATCTCATCATAACTTTCTGTATTGTGATGATATTTGTGAACCAGCCCATGCGCATCGTTAAATTGCATATAACGATTAAATATAGTTGGTTTAGAAAGTAAATCTTTATCATTTACCCTTACATCTCGCACTTCATACTTTCCCTCACCGGTTTCATAAAAGTAAATTCTTTCTTCTTCAAGAAGTCGTCTTTTTATCACTTTTATTACTTCTTCTAAAGCAGCCATTTCAACCTTCCTTTCCGGTTCATTCTTTACATGTTTTATGATGCCAAAAACCAGCCTGTAACATACTGGACAGCTAAGCTAATTTGACTTCTTATCAAAGTAAAAAACAAACAGTATGGCACGGATATTTATACAGGAGGGAAAACCCCAATGTTTTCTTTCCAGCACTTTATAAAAACTAACTCTTATCTAATTAAACTAGTTACTAAGAATTCAGTTTTCTATTTTAAGCAAGTTCCTCGCAAATCCTCTCTTCAACAGATGCGGATTAATATTTTCAAACCCATAATCACGCGCGTACTTATTCACCATTTTTAAATATTATTGTTTGTCACGCTAGTAGCATCCGTTCCTCAATAGCTTTTTTTGCAGCACCTGCTTTAACGGTAATCGACCGCCAGAATTGTATACTAATTCAGCCAAGGTCAAAGCAAGATCCGAGAAACGCTTTAAGGCGTTTTAAGTGCGTGTACTTGATTTGTGATTGCTGATTTCATACTTAATAGCCAGTCGTAAACAGTACACGCAGTTATTGCATGTCAGATAAAACTTCGTGCACTGTTTACGGCGGATATTTTTAGACACAAAAAAACCTCCTAACTCGTGAATCCCGGATAAATACGATTGTTAACCGTATCATTGACCGTTTCATTCAACAAGTTAGGAAGCTATTGTAGCGCCTATTGCGCTTGCTTATGTAATGGCGTCCCAGGAGGGATTCGAACCCCCGACCGACGGCTTAGAAGGCCGTTGCTCTATCCAGCTGAGCTACTGGGACATCTTTTAAAGACAATATTTATAATAACAATAAAGGCAATCAATGTCAACACTTTTCTTGTTTTTATCTAGAAAGGGAAAAAAGTTTTTAGTATTTCTTTCACATGCTTTTTTGAAGCTAAAAGCCCGGAAAACAGTTACGGGCTTTTAGCTGTAAAAATTCAGCGCTTGAACACAGCTTTCATTCCTGGGACTTCCTGATGTTTTTCATCAAAAAAGCGGGCAGTTATATTAGATTTAGTTACTTCAACAATTGCATATGTTTTTTCACTTCTGCCCCGCGGAAGCGAGATGCTCCCCGGATTCAAATACAAAACTCCATCAACCATTTCTACGCCTGCAGTATGCGAATGGCCGAAAAAAACAAAATCGGCACCCATTTCTTTTGCTTTCATGGCTAAATTTGTTAGCGCCATCTTTACATTATAGCGGTGGCCGTGTGTAATAAACACGCGGCAGTCTTCTGCGCTTTCTAATAAATCATTGGGATACTTATCTTCTAAGTCGCAATTTCCGCGTACCATTGCAAAGCCTTCAACAGCTGGATTTTCTGCGTCTAATTCCGAGTCACCGCAATGAATCAACACATCCACTTTTCCTTCATACCGCCGTTTTAATTCCAAAAGAATACTATCCCAGCCATGATTATCGCTTACGATCAGCATCTTCATAAGATTTGTTCACCCGCCAGTTCTGGTAAAACAGCTTGCAGTTTTTTTAAAGCATTAGCACGGTGGCTGATAGCGTTTTTTTCTTCTGGTTTCAGCTGCGCCATTGTAATTTGATAACCTTTTGGAATAAAGAGCGGATCATAGCCAAAACCATGATCTCCCGTTTTTTCAAAAGCAATAGAGCCTTCACACGTTCCTTCTACAAGAATAGGAGTACGCCCGTCCGGGAAAGAAACAGCTAACACACATGTAAACCGGGCGCTTCGAAGTTTCTCAGGTACATCTTTCATTTCAGAAAGAACTTTTTCATTGTTTGCTTGATCATTTTTTTCAAGTCCGGCATAACGGGCAGAATAAACGCCCGGTTGCCCGTTTAAAGCATCAATAACAAGTCCTGAATCATCTGCTATAGCTGGGCGGCCTGTTTGCTTAGAAGCAAATTCTGCTTTTAACAGGGCATTTTCAGCAAATGTTGTCCCTGTTTCTTCAACGTCAGGCAAGTGCGGATAATCTAGCAGTGTTTTCACCTCTATACCTAGAGGTAAGAACATTTGAACAAATTCCTTTGCTTTTCCTGCATTTTGAGTGGCAATGATAATTTCGTTCACTGTACTGCCTTCCTTTCGTTAATCAAGTCCGCTGCAACACCAAGAACTTCTGATTGGATGGCAAACAATTTCTCCATGCCATTTTGCGCGGATTCAAGAAGCTGCTGAAGCTCATTCATAGAAAATGTCGATTCCTCTCCCGTTCCCTGCACTTCAACAAATTGGCCAGATCCGGTCATGACAACATTCATGTCCACTTCTGCATTACTGTCTTCTTCATAATTTAAGTCTACCACGATTCCATGTTCTTTGACGATTCCTACACTTGTAGCAGCTAGAAAATCTGTGATTGGATAAGCAGGAAAATCTTTTGCAATCGCCAGGTTGTGCAAAGCCAGCGTCATTGCTACAAACGCTCCGGTAATCGCCGCAGTGCGTGTTCCGCCGTCAGCTTGAATAACATCACAGTCCACCCAGATAGTACGCTCACCAATCACTTCTAAATCAACAACTGCCCGCAGAGCCCGGCCAATCAGACGCTGAATTTCCATTGTCCGCCCGGTTACTTTTCCTTTTGTTGATTCCCGCATGTTACGCTGGCCTGTTGCACGTGGAATCATCGCGTATTCTGCTGTTACCCAGCCTTTTCCGCTTCCTCTCATAAAAGGGGGAACGCGATCTTCAATACTTGCTGTGCAAATGACCTTCGTGTTCCCAATTGAAATGAGGACGGATCCTTCTGGATGAGTTAAAAAATCTTTTTCAATTGTAACCGGGCGAAGCTCTTTTTCTTTACGTCCGTCTGTGCGCATATTTCTACCTCCGTTTTTATCTGCTTCCGCTGTTCATTTTCCGGAATTTATGCGCTTCTGTCAAATGTTCATTCGGCAGAAACTTCGCTTTGTTCATTGACAAACAAAGGAGCTGTCAGCGAAGCCGGCACGAGCTCGCCCGTTTCAAGTTTAACATCAGGATGTCCGTCTACCTTTACAGCTATGCTTTCAACACCAGCAGTGGCAGCTAGCGTCAATGCAAGAGGCTTAAGCAGATTGCTTGATAAAAGTGCTTCCCCGTTGTTTTCCAGAATGTCCTCATTAAATTCCAAAGTCGCCCGTCCATCCTTTAAAGAAGGAGGATCTGTTAGCTTGGTGCCGGCCGCCCAATCTGTGGCAAGTCCGCTTCCGGGTTCCGGGCCTTTTACAAGCTCTGCAATAGAAGCAGCAATTAAATCATTTGTTTTTGCTGAAATTCGACGGGTAACTGGAACAAGATAAGGGCCATTTTCATTTTGAGCTGTAAAATAAACCGTAATGGGTATAGTAGTTCCTGTCCCCGTGTAATCTGCCTCCATATTAATTCCATCTTCTCTTTTCATTCCGCTGGCGGCAATCGGCATCCCGCCTACAGGCATAGCGCTTAGCAGCTCTCCATTTAACTTTAGCTGTACCCGGTCTGCTTTTTCAAAACCAGTAACGGTCCAGGTAATAGCTGAAGCAACCAATGCTTCATCTTCCGGTGCATAGTCTGCAAACGAGCCGCCCACACTTACTACCGCTGTTTTTCCTTTTATCTCTACGTCCTGAATAACAGTTCCTGCAGGAAGAGGGGAATGGAAGCCGGCCGGAACGCGTCCGTCTGCAAGCATTTCAAGAGCCGCTTTTTCTTCATTTCCTTTTGCCTTTATTGCAACGGTTTGCGGCACAACCAGATGATGTTGGTCTACAACATACAGTTCTGCCATAATCTTTTGCTCTGCATTCGCAGGACGGTCCGTCTCAGGTTCTGTATACACAACCCTCATAGGGAGCTTGTCCGCTTCTTCTGCACATCCTGACAAAACGATCAGCGCTGCTATAAACAACCATTTCCGCACACAAATCGCCTCCTTATTCTGACTCGTACATGTATATGGAAAAGAAAAAACGATAGAACAAAAAAAGCCGGCCTTAAGCCAGCTGAATTTTTTTTATATTTAAGTCCAAATCTCCCAGCCAATCGGAAGCAATTGAATAAAAAGAGTTTGTGCTTCCAGTTGTAAAAAAGCGATGCTCAGGCCGTTCATTTTCTGAAAGCATTTCATTAAATTCAAGTATTGCACTAACTCCGCGTGCCGTTTCATCCCCGGAACTGATAACCGATGCGTCTGCCCCCATATAGTCCGCTATAATTGGTTCTAGAAGCGGATAATGGGTGCAACCCAAAATAACGGTGTCAACTGGTGTTTTCTTCAAAGGTTCAAGTGTTCTTGAGACAATTTGCTTTGCACGCGGGCTTCGGTATTCCCCGCTTTCAACCAGAGGAACAAAATCCGGGCAAGCGATTGGGTAAATATCGATGGATGAATCAGTTGCTTTAATTGCTTTTTCATAAGCACCGCTTTTAACTGTTCCAATTGTTCCAAGCACTGCTATATGACGATTTTTCGTTTGCTTGATAGCAGCCCTTGCACCCGGCTGAATAACCCCAACCACAGGAATTGGCATTTCCCGTTTTATTTCATCTAATACAACCGCTGTAGCCGTATTGCACGCAATAACCAGCATTTTCATATCATAACGCTCTAAAAAACGTGTCATTTCCCAAGTGAATTTTCTTACTTCTCCAGGAAGCCTCGGCCCATACGGACAGCGTGCTGTGTCTCCTACATAATAAATCGTTTCTTTTGGCAATTGGCGCATCATTTCTTTTGCTACAGTTAAACCACCAACGCCTGAATCAATAACCCCAATTGGTCTATTCAACAAGTCCGCCTCATTCCACTTTCATTTCAACATGCATTTTATCCAGAAGGTGTGTAAGCTGAGATACTTCTTCCTCTGAAAAATTATTTAATATGCCTTCTACGTACTCACGGCGCCTTTTAATAACTTCCTCAATAATTCGCTCTCCTTCTGAAAGCAAATGAATGCGAACAATTCGGCGGTCTTTTGTGTCACGGACACGTTCAAGCAAATTTGCTTTTTCCATCCGGTCAACAAGATCAGTTGTTGTGCTGCATGCAAGATACATTCTTGAAGACAATTCTCCGATTGTTGTATCCCCTTTTTCAAATAAAGAGTGAAGGGCAATAAATTGCGGAGGTGTAATATGATAATCGTTTAAAATTTCTCGCCCTTTTTGTTTTATAATGCCGTCAATATGGCGTAAATTTCGTTCTATATCAGCGACAGCTTCTCCCAGATTTCTTTGTATGAGAGACATTCCTTTGCACCCTTTCGTCTATAAAAAACATTGTCATGATTCTTCGTATATTTTCGCTGTTTTTTGCTTAAAATGCAAGAGAACGAAAAACAGTGCTGAAAAGCAGCACTGCTTATAACGAAAGTTCTCCAAGACGCAAAAGCTCTACTATTGCCTGCGCGCGCCCTTTCACTCCAAGCTTTTGAATTCCGTTTGAAATGTGGTTGCGCACTGTTTTTTCGCTAATGCCAAGCTGACTCGCGATGTCGTGTGTTGATTTGCCAGCAATAAGCCAGTCAAATACTTCTTTCTCTCTTTTCGTTAAAATCGAAGTTGCCACCCACAATGTCACCCTTTCAAAGAGCAGCCAGTATCGTTTAGCCACTGCTACAATATCATATGCGGGGCGGCTTTACTTGGTTTACCATAATAGCGGTTTTGTTTGATTGCCAAAAGGCACAGGCCTTCCAATTGATTCATTTACTCCATCGTCCATTTCACAATTAAAAAAAGGCCTTTTTCGTTAACTGCTCTGTAATAAAAAGCAAACAAAGCAGAAGGAATAAAAGTTGTTTCTGCATGAATAAACAAAGAATCACAGGAAATCGCGCTCTGTAAAACACAGTTTACTGATTAAATAGTCTTGCTTGTCCACTGCAAAAAATTGTTTAAGCGTTTTTTTGCAAGACGCCTTTTACGCAATTTTTATGCTGCACATTTAATATCCTATCCGAAGATAAAATTGTTGTCGCGCAAAAAAAAAAAAACGTTGCCTGCTCTTTTTTATTTTCTCTTTTCAAAAAAAAACCTTCAGCCGAAGCTGAAGGTTTTTTTAATCTACTGCGCGGTC
>JAPSKG010000064.1 GCA_031177795.1 Domibacillus sp. | reverse complement strand
CCTGTTATATTTTGCGCCGGGTCAAAAGAATTTTTTACGCCAAGATAACTTGCAGTGCTTGGCATAAGCTGCATAAGGCCAGATGCACCTGCGTAACTGACGGCAGTAGGGTTAAAATTTGATTCTTGCTTGATCACAGCTTGAATTAGTTTTTTTGGAACATTGTATTGCTCAGCAGCCCGGGTAATAATGTCATCAAAATCCGTTTTGGGAGCGGATAAAAAATCAGCACCGGCTTTTGTATAAAGAGCAGGTTTGGCAGAAGCGGCGACAGAATTAACTGATTGGACAATCTCCAGGCCTTGCAAAAGCGCTTGCTGCAACACCAGCCCGAATGAATTAGCAGGAGGCGGGGCTGGAGAAGAAAGAGAAGAATAAGTCCCCGGGCTTGACGTTTTCGTAATGGCTGACTGAATAACTGTATTAAAAAAGTTTGTCTCCATATTATTCTCCTCCATGCTGCTTGAGTGCCTGGTAAAAACGGCGTATCTTATTTTGAGCAGGCTTATAATCTATAGCATAATTTTGTAAAAAATGGCGGAAGACCATTTCGCCTTCAGCATTTTTTGCTTCAAATTCAATTTCATAATCTTCTTGTCCCAAGTAAGAGCTGTGATCAAAAACGAGCAGCCCATTTTGATAAGGCATTTCGGCACGTGAAGTAGCCAGTGTTCCAAAATAAACAAAACCGGTGGTGCCGGCAAGCGATCCAGCTTTAAAGACTACGTCGTTTTCAGGAAGTTTTCCATTTAATGCTGCAGTTACTTCCTCAGCAGGCAATTCGATGGTTGATTCAAGCAAACCCGTTTCAGCAGGCTGCTTAAGAGTCATTTCCGCTTTTCCTTTTTTTTCGCGGATACGGAGAGCGGCGCCGGCCTGCTTTAGTAAAAAATCTGGTGTATCAAAATAATGATTTTGCTGCTTAAGAAATGGACCGGGAGCAAGGTCAGCAGACAAAGTTTGAAACTGTGATTTTGTTACTAAACACTTAAATTCAATTTCAATTTCCTCATTCATTTTTCTTCCTCTTTTTCCGACAGATTTTCTCCTTTTATTGTATCCGGTTCGATCCGTGTTTGAAAGAAAAAATTGTGGTAAAATAAATTGCGATGTATTTTAATGAACGGTGTTGCAAAGGAGAATTTATCAATGAGAACGAAATGGCATTTTACAAAAACAGAATGGGCAGACGGAACGCTTCGCCTGCTGTCGGAAGAAAAAGTGGAAGTTACGCATTTAACACCTGTAAACCAGGTAATTACAGATTCGGATGAAGCTGCATTTGTTTACCTGGCGGAAGCAGAACCCGGGTATGTATATCTTTATTTACATGAAAGTACATGGGAAGATTTGAAAAAAGCAATGGAAGAAAAAGCTCCTTTGGAAGCGGTTGGTGTGGACGGAACGTTTGCTTTGCCTTTTTTTCATGAGGAAATGGAAGACCTTGTGGCAAACATTGAAGGAAACAGCAATTACGGTGAAAAAATGGTTGAGAAAGTCGAACATATTTTTTTCAACGGACAGCGCTAATGGAGGTCGAAATGGACAATTGGGATGAATTTTTAGCGCCGTACAAACAAGCAGTGGAGGAATTAAAAGTAAAACTGCGCGGCATCCGAAAACAGTTTGCGATTCAGGATGACCGCTCTCCCATTGAGTTTGTAACAGGGCGTGTTAAGCCGGTACCGAGCATTCTGGATAAAATGGAAACAAAAAAAATTCCAATGGACCGTATCCAGCACGACATGCAGGACATTGCCGGGCTGCGCATGATGTGCCAATTTGTCGATGACATTAAAAATGTAGTAGATATTTTGAGACAGCGCAATGACTTTAAAATTATTGAAGAAAAAGATTATATTTCATATAAAAAACCGAGCGGTTACCGATCCTATCATATGGTGATAGAGTATCCGGTGCAAACCATTCGCGGAGAAAAAAAACTTCTTGCTGAAATTCAAATTCGAACATTGGCCATGAATTTTTGGGCTACAATTGAGCACTCGTTAAACTACAAATACAATGGTGACTTTCCGGAAGAAATTCAGCTTCGCCTGCAGCGTGCGGCTGAAGCCGCTTTTCGCCTTGATGAAGAAATGTCATTGATACGCGAAGAAATACAAGAAGCCCAAATATTTTTCACAAAGAAAAAAGAGTAACCATTAATTCGGCAGGGGTGAAGCACAATGAAATTTGCGATTACGTCAAAAGGGGACGCCAAGTCCAATGCATTGATGCACAAAATCCGCAATTATTTAACGGATTTCAAGCTAACGTATGATGAAAGCGAACCGGATATCGTTATTTCCGTCGGAGGCGACGGAACGCTTTTATATGCATTTCACCGCTACAGCGGCCGTTTGGATCAAACAGCTTTTGTTGGTGTACACACCGGCCATCTCGGTTTTTACGCGGATTGGACGCCAGATGAAATAGAAAAGCTTGTTATTGCAATTGCCCGTACACCATATCAAATTATTGAGTACCCGCTTTTGGAGACAATTATCCATTATCAAAATGGGGGAAAAGAAACACGTTATCTCGCTTTGAATGAATCAACAGTTAAAAGCGTAGATGGAACACTGGTAATGGATGTGGAAATCCGCGGCGAGCATTTTGAACGGTTTCGTGGAGACGGGCTATGCGTTTCAACTCCTTCTGGCAGTACCGCTTACAATAAAGCGCTAGGCGGAGCAATTCTGCATCCGTCTTTGCGTGCTTTGCAGCTGGCTGAAATGGCGTCTATTAACAACAGGGTATTTCGTACGGTCGGCTCACCGCTTATTTTGCCCGCACATCACACTTGCATGCTTAAGCCGGTTAACCGTCTTGATTTTTTAGTTACAATTGATCACTTAACTATTTTGCATAAAGATGTAAAGTCTATTCAGTATCGTGTAGCTACGGAAAAAATCCGGTTTGCGAGGTTTCGTCCGTTCCCGTTTTGGAAAAGGGTGCATGATTCCTTTGTCAGCAGCTGATATGAATCCATTCGAATTAAACTGGAAAGCAGACCGGGATGGAGTGCTTCTGCGGACATTTTTACAGGAAAAAGCTGTTTCAAAACGGGCACTGACCGATATTAAATTCACGGGCGGACTTATTTCTGTGAATGGCCGAGAAGTAAATGTGCGCCATGTACTGCAAGCAGGTGATCAAATACGGATCGTTTTTCCGCCAGAGTCACCCTCAGCGGGCATTCAAGCAGAAAATGTAAAGCTTTCTGTTTTGTATGAAGATGAAGTGTTAATTGCTGTCGCAAAACCTGCCGGCATGAATACTATCCCATCGCGAGAGCACCCGTACGGATCACTTGCAGCAGGATTGTTATGGTTATATGCAGAGCGTAACCTTTTAGCAACAGCGCATATAGTTACGCGGCTTGACCGGGACACATCGGGCATTGTGCTGGCGGCAAAAAACCGCCATGTTCACCATTTACTTTCGGAAATGCAAAAAAAGAAACAAGTGTTTCGGCAATATGAGGCTTTAGCCGAAGGGGTTTTTTTACATCAGTCCGGCGTCATTGAAGCTCCAATCGGCAGACGGGAAACCAGCATTATTGAGCGCATGGTGCGAGAGGATGGACAAAAAGCAGTCACCCGTTATCACGTTGTAAAACAATTTGAAGAGCTGGCTTACGTAAAAGTAAAACCTGAAACCGGACGGACGCATCAAATACGCGTGCATATGGCTTATATAGGTCATCCGCTAGCAGGAGATGATTTGTACGGAGGAAGCACAAGCCGGATTAAACGCCAGGCATTGCATTGCGGATCGCTAATGTTCTGCCACCCACTAACAAATAGGCAAGTAAATATTGTAATGCCGCTGCCAGATGATATGAGCCGCATTTTCTAGAAAACCTCGCTTCAGAAAAAAGCGAGGTTTTAGCATGAGCATTATTAACCAAAGCGAAGAAATATCGCTATGCTTAATCCAATGATCGAAATTTTTCAGCAACAAAAGGCTGGTTTGATTCCACAGCCACCGTTTCGCGCTCAGGCCAGCGAAAGGCAGTGAGCTGGCCGCCAAATACACAGCCGGTATCGATATTAATGGTGTTATTAACTTTTCGTGGGCCAGTGACTGGCGTATGACCATACACAACATAAGAGTCCCCATTGTAGTTTTTTGCCCAATCACGGCGGACTGGAGAGCCATCAGGGTGTTTTTCTCCAGTAATATCTCCATACAAAACAAAGGTTTTAACTCGAGAATCATTTCTTCCGATATAATCGGCACGAATGCCGGCATGGGCAATTACCAATGCTCGTCCGTCCACTACTTGGTAAAGAGGAGATTGTTCATACATGGATAAAAATCTTTTACGAAGGGACCGGTATTCATCCGCAGGCATGGAATCAAGTTCGGCAACGGTTGTTTCCAGGCCATTTGTTTCTTGAACATTGTTTCCAAGAAAGTATCGGTACAATTTATTGCAGTGATTTCCTGGAGAATAAAGAGCATTCTGTTCTTCAAACAAGCGGCAGACAACATCCATTACACGAACAGAATCAGGACCGCGGTCTGTTAAATCGCCAACAAAAGCAAGCGTACGGCCATCCGGATGAATAGGAATCCCTGTTCCCCAAGAATATTCGAGTTTTTCTGTGAGTGCACGAAATTCATCAAAACATCCATGTATATCACCGATAATATCCAACTTCATGAAATCGCCCCTTTGTAAATGATGCTTTTTTTCTTTTTCACTTGAAGCATGAAACTTAAACCAGTGCTTCCTTGATTTTCATGTAGTTTTTATTTGTATTGAGCAAAAAGCAAAGAGTGCGGTATGAAAAATGCAAAAACATGAGAAAGATATTTTCACCAGCTTTTTTATTGTATCACAGAGGCTTGTTTTTGTTTCCTGCAGAAGCAGCGTTGCCAAAAGCGAAAGAGCTGCTTCAGCCACAGGGACGGGCTGGAAAATATGGAGCAAGAAAGCGGCCGCCAAACATAAAAAGGCGGCCGGAAATTTAGTGTATGCTCGCATGGGCCATTTTAAAAGCAGTTAGGGAAGTTTAGGTTACAGGTACCGGAAAAGGTGGAATAAGCAGAGGAAAAGAAAATAAAAGACAAGCACTAAAAGAAATTGAGAAAAAGAAAATTGTTTAATTAAATTAAATTTTACTGTTTTAATTTTGCAACAGGAACGTGGCTCCGGTTCAAACAAAAGAAGGAGAGCAGGATTTCCGTTGATTTTTTTCCTATTCATGTTAAAATTAACACTAGGTACTAATAACTTGTATAAATGGGGGACGGATTTATGTCATTTTCACTTGAAGGAAAAACGTTTGTTGTAATGGGTGTTGCGAATAAACGCAGCATTGCGTGGGGAATTGCCCGTTCACTGGATGCAGCAGGCGCGCGCCTTATTTTCACTTATGCGGGAGAGCGTTTGGAAAAAAATGTTCGTGATCTGGCGGCAACGCTTGAAAACCAAAATGATCCGTTCATCTTATCATGTGACGTAACTGATGACGCAGCTATCGAAGAATGCTTTGCAGCGATTAAAGAAAATGCCGGTGTTATTCATGGTCTTGCGCATTGCATTGCTTTTGCTAACAAAGAAGACCTGGACGGTGATTTTGTTAATACATCACGTGATGGGTTTATGCTAGCCCACAATATCAGTGCATATTCGCTTACAGCTGTTGCAAAAAGCGCAAAGCCATTGATGACAGAAGGCGGAAGCATTGTAACACTCACTTATCTTGGTGGAGAGCGCGTTATTACAAACTACAATGTAATGGGTGTAGCCAAAGCATCTCTTGACGCAAGTGTTCGTTATTTGGCTGCAGATCTTGGCAAAGATGGCATCCGTGTGAACTCTATTTCAGCGGGCCCAATCCGTACTTTGGCTGCAAAAGGAATCAGCGACTTTAATGAAATGCTAACACAAATCGAAGAACGTGCACCTCTTCACCGCACTACTACTCCTGAAGAAGTAGGCGATACAGCTGTGTTTTTATTCAGTGACATGTCACGAGGCATCACTGGTGAAAACATTCATGTAGACTCTGGATACCACATTACAGGAAATTAATTTTGAAAAACCGTCCATATTGGGCGGTTTTTGTGCATATACTGAACGAAAAGCGGAGGTGTATGCAGCGTGAAAAAGGAAAAAGGACCGTTATTGTATATCGGACAGCCAAAATTCCAATCCGTGCAGCCTGTTATGCAGGAGATTGCCAAAGCAGGAGACGCCCAGCCAGCTCCAGAAAAAATACCGGAAGAACAACCAGAAGGAAAACTAGAAGAAAAGCCGGCAGCTAAAAAACAAAAAGAAACAGAAATAGAAACAGGACGGCTAAAGCCATTTCGTGATATGAATTTAGAAGAAAAAGTTGTTTATTTAGCTGAGCGGCGCATCCCGGTGCCTTGCCGGTTTGAATGGAAAAACGGTTCAGTTCGCGGCATTATTAAAAAGTACGATAAGCAGTCGGTCTGGGTAGCAGATGAAGAAAGTAAAGAAACGGTGCAAATTCCGGTTGCAGATATTGTGTATATTCGTATTGCCGGTACTTGAATAAGCTTTGTAAACAAAAGAAAAGCCGCCTCAGTGGCTTGAGGCGGTGCTAAATTAACGGCAGATATCCAGGTCAACATCTTTAATGCATTGAATCGCAATAAAGGCTTTTAAATCAACTGTAATACAGCTGCGTGTTTTTCTAAAGTGTTGGACTTTGCATACTTTCTCTAAGTCGACTCCACATTCTCCGCCAATATCAATTGGCTTATTTTCATTTTGCATTGGCTGCAAAACACGCAGACGCGCGCAGCAGTTATCAAAAACATCTTCTACACGGAAAAAGATGGATACACATCCTGCATCGCCGCCTTGCTTTTGCTGGCCTTTTTCTTGGTCTTTTCCGTGGCCATCACCTTTCATCATCATCATCATATCATCAGCTTGGAAAAACGCGAAAAATGGCTTACCTTTCTTTGTTGTCAATGTAAATACACGTGTGTCAGCGTCTCGGCGGCGCATCCCGTCTAAATCTCCAAGTGGCTCTGCAAAACAATCTTTGCAGTCCTTACAGTCTTCTTCTTCCCTTGCATCCTGAATGTCGCGAATCGCGCGAACAACCTCGCAAACGCAGTTCATAGAAGTGTCGAAATCATCGTGATGCTCATGGCATTTGCAACCCATTATGCACTCCTCCTTAAAATATTGATACATTATTACAATATGAGTTCTGTTTAAAACGGCATGGACAATTGCCGCAATGAGCAGAATTTTTTTTGTGGTTTCGCACATACTGATTAAAAATGGAGGTGCGAGAAATGAAAAAAGTGGCATGGACCGCATTGTTTTTTTTTCTGGCCGGATGCGGACCAGAACATGAAAAAACCACACTGATCGAAACTGCTAACCCTTCCGCCGTACAGTTGGACGGGAAGCATGACGGTTACGCATCGAAAATAAAAAAAACAGCAGACTCGTTTGATGAAATTTACGATACAGCAGTTGTAAAAGGATCCAAGCACCTGCTTGTTGCTTATAAAGTTCGCCATTTTGACCGGTTTCAGATGAAAGAAATTGAAAAAAAACTAGATGAAAGAATTGAAAAAATGGCGCAAGACACAAACGTAGTTGTGTCAAGCGACTATAAAATTTTTCTCGAAGCCGTCCGGTTAAAAGAAGATATGGAAGCCAATAAACTAACAGAAAAACAAGCAGATAAACGGCTTGAAGAAATTATTAAGCTGAAAAAAGAAATGACGTAATTTATTCGCCTCAGGAAAGTTGACAAATGTTTTTCTTTTTCGCAGAAGCTATTCATCCATTATTTTTTGAAAGAAAGGGAGAACAGCATGATTGCAATGTTTTTTTGGGCTTTTGTGATTGGAGGATTAATTTGTGTGGTTGGGCAGCTCATGATGGATGTCGGAAATTTAACGCCTGGTCACACGCTGTCAATTCTTGTTTGTGTAGGAGCTGTTCTTGCCGGTTTTGATTTATATGAACCGCTTATTGATTTTGCCGGAGCAGGTGCCTCCATTCCGATTACCAGCTTTGGCAACGCCCTTGTTTCCGGTGCGATGCAGGAATCAGAAAAGCACGGCTTGGTTGGCGTGTTAACAGGCATGTTTGAAGTAACCAGTTCAGGGATTTCAGCAGCCATTGTATTTGGGTTTATTGGCGCACTTTTTTTTAAGCCAAAAGGGTGAGCAAGCCCATCCCTTTTTTTTGTTTTCCCATATGATATGTATGAGAACAGCGAAAGGGGGAAACGAATCATGAATATGTATGGATGCGGCGGTTACGGCGGTGGCTATGGCGGCTCAAGCACTTTTGTATTAATCGTTGTTTTGTTCATTTTGCTCATCATCGTCGGTGCAAGCTTTTATTGAGTTGAATTGAGGAGGAGCGCACAATGAACGACAAATTTTTTGGCAGCATCGAGAAAAAAACGGGCGTACGAATGAGCGATGTGTTTGCGCTTGTAGACTCTCTTCAGTACGCAAACTTTAAAGATGAACAGACGATTCGTGCTGTCGTAGCACAAACAGCTGCACTTGCGGGGAAAAAGGTTCCAAAACAAGTAGAAGATGAAATCGTTAAAACGATTTTAAAAGACGGCAAAAAACTTGATATGGATGCCATTACAAAACTGTTGAAATAATCTAGTGAAAGAGGGGTCGAACTGCCTCTCTTTTTCTTTTTATGCAGGAAAAAAGAGGTGATTTTTTATTTAACTGTTCAAACTGGTAATAAAACGGGTAAGAAAAAAATAAAGTAAAAATACCTGGTTTTTTGCGAAAGGAGCGAAAAGCATGAGCTATCTTCTGCCGATTCCGCATTATCAATACAGAGATTATCGAGAACGTGTTTTTAATGAAACCAGCACATCAGCAGCATCCGTTGAGCAAGTGGAAAAAGTAACGTTTGAAAAAGTGATCCGTGATCAGGCCGATCCGCAGATTAGCGCAGAAGAACGAAGAAAAAAGCGCCAGCGTGAACACGAAGCGTTTCGCGTACATCTGGCACAAATTAGCGGCAAAGGGTTTGAAATTGATCAATTAGTGTAAGGAGAGAACAGAACTTGAAAAAGCTAAAATAAAAAGCGTATTCTTTAAATTTAAAGAATACGCTTTTTGCTTTTTACAGCGGTTTTGTCATTGTTTTGTGAACAATACCGGCATCTAAAAACTCATCAGACACTACTTCATAGCCCCGTTTTTCGTAAAAAGGGATTGCGTGCACCTGGGCGTCCAGCTTCATTTTTGTTAAGCCATCTATTGTTTGGGCATGTTGTTCGATCGAATCCATAATCAAGTTTCCGGCTCCTTTGCCGCGTGCCTGTTTTAAAACGCAAATCCGCTCTACTTTACCGTATTCACCAACTGTCCGAAAGCGGCCGGCGCCGCAAGGCTGGTTTTGCTCGTCATACAAAATAAAGTGCACGGCCTGGTCTTCGAGTTCATCAATTTCAATTTCCGGCGGAACTTTTTGTTCATCTACAAACACGGTTGTTCGGACAGAAAAAGCATCTTTGCGTTTTTCTGCATCAGTTGTTTTTACAACGTTCAAATCTTATGCATCCTTTCCAAGTAAAAATGTTTCATATATTGTCCATGAGCCATTTTCAAGCTGGTAAAGCAAATGGAAACGGTCGGCTGTTTCTGTTAAATCAATGGCTTCCATTTGAAGAGAGCTGTAAACGTCATGGTGTTCATCATTTGAAAGGCGCTGGGCAATTGTAATATGAGGAACAAAAGCGTACGGCTCTTCTCCAGGCAAATCATTTGTATGCAGCATATTGTATAAAGAATCCAGAGAATGATTTGGATCTACCTTAAAGTAAATAACATTATTCAATGGCTCAAATGACTTTATTTTGCTGACGTGATACGAAAATGGCTGGTGAACGGATGCGATTTTCCGAAGCTTTTTGACAATTTTCTCAAGTTCTTTTTCTTCCGCATCAAAGGGGCTTTTTAAGGTGATATGCGGAGCGACAAGCGCATAATGCGGATCATAGCGCTTCCGGT
>JAPSKG010000063.1 GCA_031177795.1 Domibacillus sp. | reverse complement strand
CATGGTGGCAAAAACCATTGCCTCTATTATTGCCGCGCATGCCAATGACGAAAATTCAGCAGAGCCGTTTAACGCAGAAGGAATTGCGGACTCAATTAACGCTAACCTTTTAGAAGAAGGGGCAGTTGCTGCTGATGAGCTTCGCGGCAAAGACCTGGATGAAATAAGTTCTATCATTACGGAAAAAGTAACAGCACGCTACAACGAGCGTGAAGAACAGCTGGGCTTTGAACAAATGCGCGAGTTTGAAAAAGTCGTGCTGCTGCGTGCCGTTGACTCAAAATGGATTAATCATATTGACGCGATGGACCAGCTTCGCCAGGGCATTCATTTACGTGCCTACGGGCAAATTGATCCGCTTCGTGAATATCAAAACGAAGGGTTTGCCATGTTTGAGCAAATGATTGAAGCCATTAACGAAGAAGCATCGCGCTATGTGATGAAAGCGGAAATCCGCAGCAACCTGGAGCGCCAGGAAGTCGCGAAAGGGCAGGCGGTTAACCCGAAGGAAGACGAAGCGCCGAAAAAGAAAAAACCGCTCCGCAAAGCGCCGGAAATTGGGCGCAATGAAGTTTGTCCGTGCGGCAGCGGCAAAAAGTATAAAAACTGCCACGGAGTGCAAGAAGCATAAAAAACCTTGTTTTGCTGCAAAACAAAACAGCTATAGAAACAACAACATGTTATAGAGGTGGAGCAAATGGAATTATTTGAAATTCGTAATGAGCTAGACAATTCAGCCGAAAAACTGGCGGACTTCAGGGGGTCTCTTTGACTTAGAAAACAAAGAGGCACGAATGGCAGAACTAGAAGACCGCATGCTTGATCCAGAGTTTTGGAACGACCAGCAAGCGGCACAAGCGGTTATCAACGAATCCAACGCACTAAAAGAGCTTGTGAATGAATACAAAGATTTAGTGGAAACACACGAAAATCTTGAGATGACGCACGAGCTTTTAAAAGAAGAAAATGATGCGGATTTGCATGAAGAGCTGTCAAATGAAACAAAAGAATTTATGAGCCGCCTCGGAAACTTTGAGCTGCAGCTTTTGTTAAGCGAACAGCATGATAAAAACAATGCAATTCTTGAATTGCATCCGGGTGCCGGCGGAACCGAGTCGCAGGACTGGGCATCGCTTTTGCTTCGCATGTATACCCGCTGGGCTGAAAAACGCGGCTTTAAAGTGGAAACACTTGATTACCTGCCTGGTGATGAAGCTGGCGTGAAAAGTGTTACCCTTTTGATTAAAGGCCATAACGCGTACGGTTATTTAAAAGCGGAAAAAGGCGTTCACCGCCTTGTCCGCATTTCTCCGTTTGATTCATCCGGCCGCCGTCACACGTCTTTTGTTTCGTGTGAAGTGATGCCTGAATTTAACGAAGAAATTGAAATTGAAATTCGCACAGAAGATTTGAAAATTGATACGTACCGGGCGAGCGGCGCCGGCGGCCAGCACATCAATACAACCGATTCAGCTGTCCGGATTACCCATATTCCAACGGGTGTAGTGGTAACGTGCCAGACAGAACGTTCCCAAATTAAAAACCGCGAGCATGCAATGAAAATGCTGAAAGGGAAATTGTATCAGCGCCGTTTGGAAGAACAGGAAGCAGAGCTTGCGGAAATTCGCGGTGAACAAAAAGAAATTGGCTGGGGAAGCCAGATTCGTTCGTATGTTTTCCACCCTTATTCCATGGTAAAAGACCATCGGACAAGTGAGGAAACTGGAAATATTCAAGCGGTAATGGATGGCGATTTAGACGCTTTCATTAACGCCTATCTTCGTTCTCGTTTATAAAACAGAAAACCACCTGAGCCAATTTGGTTCGGTGGTTTTTTTATGCTTTGTTTAAATTGTTAAAAGGTTAACGATTAGCTGCTTCCTGGCGCTCTGTCCGTTCCCAGTGGGTTAAAGAAGGGTACGGGTCAAATGCCCACTCAATTCGTCCATTGTATTTATACATGCCGTAATGCAGGTGAGGAGGAAAAAGGCCAGATGTTCCCGGTTTTCCGTAACCCGAGCTGCCAACATAACCGATAACGGTTCCTGGCTTTACAATTTTTCCTTCAGCTGCTTCTTTTGAAAAACTGGATAAATGGGCAAAATAATGATACACGTTATGAACATCACGAATCCCAATCCGCCAGCCGCCGTATTTGTTCCAGCCTTTCATTTCAATAATGCCATAGGTTGTGGCTCGAACAGGAACGCCGTAACCGGCAAACAAGTCGGTTCCTTCGTGCATTCTTCGGCCTCCCCAGCCGCGTTTATCGCCCCAGGTGCTCCGGTAACTATAGTCATATTGCAGCGGCAAAGGAAACGCATGGCCGTTTAATTCAACGGTTTGATATTTTTTAAATATTTTCGCATTGGTTAAAATTTGCCTGACGGCAGGCTCTTTTTTGTAATAACGTTTCAGCGCTTTTTTCACGTCTTTTTCAGCATAGCCGTATTGGGACAAATAAGTAGCCATTGTATACAAAACGTCATCAGGGTCGTTTGGGTCAGCTTCGCCGTCTTTATCGCCGTCCAGTCCTTTTCCTCCAAAAAATGCAATGATGGGCATCGATGTGGTTTTTTTATTTGGATTCAGCTTTCCTGCCCAAAAAGAGCGGGAAAAGTGAACGGAAATGGCTCCTTTTTTTCGCGGCAAGTCATTTCGCACCGCTTGAACGTTGCGCTCATATTGGTCCACGGCAGCCAAATAATACCAGGGAAGAAGCGTTACGCCTTCATATTTAATGTAATACGCCATACGTTCTTTTGCCAGTTGCTCGTTAGTCGGCTGATTTTCTGCTGAAACAACAGAAGAAAAAAGAAAAAAAACGATACTTAACGAAAGCGGCAGCCGAACCAAATTCCGCATAAACACACCCTCCTTTTTTAATCTGTCACCTAGGTTTCCCCGCCAGCTTCTATTTCATCAGCACTGGCCGCTAACACTTTCTTAGAAAACTGGATAAATTTAAATAGCATAAAATGTCCCATTTTTTCTCAATCTAAAGGTGTCCGCAAGCAAATGGAAATGTTCCAATGCAACCGGAAACCAAAACATCTGTTTTTTGAAATGAAAGCTGGACAAAAAGTGACCGAATACATGAGGAAGTGACGCGCATGTCAAATAAGCAAAAAAACCAAACAACTCCGGAGCAAAAAGAATACCAGCAGCTTCAAAAAAAGCGAGAAATAAAAAAGCCTGTTGCCCGCAATTGCCTGCATGCGTTTTTAATTGGAGGATCGATTTGCTTGCTTGGGCAAGCGGTTCAATATTTCTTTATTTTCTTTTTTAACTTTACTGAGCAAACAGCCGGCAACCCAACAGCGGGAACCATGATTTTCATTGCCATGCTGTTAACAGGCTTTGGCGTCTACGATAAAATTGCCCAGGTTGCCGGAGCCGGTACTGCTGTTCCGCTAACCGGGTTTGGAAACGCGGTTATTTCAGCTGCCATTGAACACCGGACAGAGGGGTTTGTGCTGGGAGTAGGGGGAAACATGTTTAAACTCGCAGGGTCTGTGATTTTATTCGGCGTTTTCTCCGCTTTTATCGTTGCGACTATTAAAACGCTTTTTATAATGTGGGGTGGTTTATAATGCTGGCCGGCCAACGCACATGGATTTTTGATCAAAAACCGGTTATTGCGGCCACAGGCATTGTCGGCGGGCCTTTTGAAAAAGAAGGAATGCTCACCGATGATTTTGATCATTTGTACGAAGATTTATGGCTGGAGCAAGACTCGTACGAAAAAGCACATAGAATTTTGTTTGAAAAAGCCTGCCAAACCGCTCTTGAAAAAAGCGGAATTGAAAAAGAACAAGTTCAATTTGTTTTAGGAGGGGATTTAATTAATCAAATTACCCCGACTACTTTTGCTTGCCGAACGCTTGGCATTCCTTACATTGGCTTGTTTGGCGCTTGCTCCACTTCTATGGAAGGACTTGCATTGGGCGCTGCAATTGTAAATTCAAAAGGAGCGCGTTATTTGCTGACAGGAGCGTCGAGCCATAACTCCGCTGTTGAAAAACAGTTTCGCTATCCAACTGAATATGGAGGTCAAAAACCGCCGACAGCCCAGTGGACGGTAACCGGAGCCGGTGCGGCTTTATTAAGCAGTGAAGGCGAAGGGCCGCGCGTTACCTCGGCTACTATTGGCCGTGTGGTCGATTTAGGCATGGCCAACCCTTTTAACATGGGCGGTGCCATGGCGCCGGCGGCTGTGGATACCATTGAAGCCCATTTGGCTGACACGGGGCTTGATCCTTCTTACTATGATTTGATTGTCACCGGTGACCTGGGGAAAGTTGGTCATGAAGTGTCGCTTGATTTATTTAAAAAGCATGGCGTTCCTATACAGGAAAATCAATATCAAGACTGCGGAATGCTTATTTACCGAAAAGACCAGCCTGTTCTTGCAGGAGCGAGCGGGGCAGGCTGTTCCGCTGTTGTGGCGTATGGCCATTTGCTGAACAGGATGAAAAAAGGGGAATTTAAACGGATGCTTGTGGTGGCAACCGGGGCTTTGCTTTCCCAGCTAAGCTTTCAGCAAAAAGAATCCATTCCTTGTATCGCTCACGCCGTTTCCATTGAATTTGACTAATGAAAAAAGCGAGGAAATAACATGACTGCTATATCTCAGGCAACGCAATGTTTGTCAAGTTTACGAAACATCGAAGCAAGCTTGTCGGCCATCGCCAGGCTATCTAAAAACGAAGAATCCATAAAAACACTTTACAGTGCTATTCTTGCTGTAAATAAAACGGCAGAAAATGTTGAAAAGCGCATGGAACAACTAAAACAGGAAACGTGCCATTAACACACTATGATTATCAAGCAAAAAACCGCTTTTTTTCTTAAAGCGGTTTTTTTGGTTTTTATGCAACAAGGGAAAATGCGTTTTAAAAGCAAAGTCTGCCAGCCAATAAACGTGCATAGGTTTGGAAAAGGCCCTGGTTTGGTATACTAGCGATAGACTGTCAACTAAATGATAAGGAGGAAAAAAATGAATATGAACAAATCGCTGATCGCTCTTTTTCTTGGTTCAGCTGTTGTGCTGTCAGCTTGCGGCGGCGGAGAAGATGCATCAAAAGAAAAAACAGAAACTGAGGCACCGGCAACTGATTCAGGTACAGAAAAAACAGCTGTATCAGCTGGAGAAGAAGTGTATCAGCAAAATTGCTTAAGCTGTCACGGTGAAAATCTTGAAGGCGGCTTTGGTCCGGCCCTTGATAAAATCGGGTCTGAATACAGCGAAGAAGAAATTTTACATGTGATTCATAACGGAAAGGGCCAAATGCCGGCTAATGTAGTTGAAGGAGAAGAAGCAGAAGCAGTGGCCGCATGGCTGGCGGAAAAAAAGAAATAAAGGAAAAAGCTGGCGCAAAGCCGGCTTTTTTACTTGCTGAAACGCTCATCAATTGAGCGTTTTTTTTATTTTGTAAAAAAATATCGAATAAAGAAGTTTCATGAAACAAACCTGTAACACATTCTTTTCTTTATGACAAAAAAAAGAATGCTATAATGTTTGTTGGATAGAAAAAAAGGGTAAAAACGATTTTCTAATTTTGAAACCGGGTGATTGAATGATAGAAATGCAAGATGTGACAAAAAAATACCCGAATGGGGTTATGGCATTATCAAACATTAACGTTACAATTAAGCAGGGAGAATTTGTTTATATTGTCGGGCCGAGCGGTGCCGGGAAATCAACATTTATTAAACTAATGTACCGGGAAGAAAAGCCGTCCGGCGGAAAAGTAATGGTCGGAGGGATTAATACAGCTGCGCTTAAACAGCGGTCTGTTCCGGTTCTGCGCCGGAAAGTAGGAGTTGTTTTTCAAGACTTTAAGCTGCTTCCATTGCTAAATGTCTATGAAAATGTAGCTTTTGCTCTTGAAGTAATTGAAGAAGAGCCTTCTCTTATACGCAAGCGGGTAATGGAAGTTTTGGAGCTTGTCGGATTAAAGCATAAAGCGCGAATGCTGCCGACAGAGTTATCCGGCGGTGAACAGCAGCGTGTAGCGATTGCGCGTTCGATTGTCAACAATCCGAAAGTGGTGATTGCTGATGAGCCGACGGGAAATCTGGATCCTGACACTTCCTGGGATATTATGCGGCTTTTTGAAACTATTAATGAGCGGGGAACGACCATAGTGATGGCTACGCACAACAAAGAAATTGTTAATACGATCCGCCGCCGTGTTATTGCAATTGAAAACGGCCGGATTGCCCGGGATGAGCAAAGGGGTGATTACGGCTATGAAGCCTAGAACACTGCGCCGCCATTTCAGGGAAAGCTTTAAAAACCTCCGGCGCAACGGCTGGATGACGTTTGCGGCCGTTTCGGCTGTTACCGTCACGCTTTTGTTAACCGGCGTTTTTTTAGTGATTATGCTTAATTTAAACAAAATTGCAACGGATATTGAAAACGACGTGGAAGTGCGCGTTCATGTAAATCTGGAAGCAACACAAGCAGAAAAAGAAGAACTGAGAGCCAGAATTGAAGCGCTGCCGGAAGTAGAGAGCGTCAAGTATTCGTCGAAAGAACAAGAACTTCAAAACATTATTGACGATATGGGCAGTGATTTTTCTTTATTTGAACAAAGCAATCCGCTTTATGATGTTTTTATTGTGAAAACGCTGCGTCCGCAGGATACACCTCATACAGCACGGAAAATTGAGCAGTTTGAACAAACGGAAACCGCTGTTTACGGAGAAGAAAAAGTGGAGAATTTGTTCAGCTTTATGAAAACGGCTCGAAACGTCGGGTTTGTGTTAATAGCGGGCCTTTTGTTTACTGCGATGTTTTTAATTTCAAATACAATTAAGATTACGATTTTTGCCCGCCGGAAAGAAATTGAGATTATGAAACTAGTTGGCGCCACAAACTGGTTTATCCGCTGGCCTTTTTTACTGGAAGGGCTATGGATCGGTTTGTTAGGTTCTATGATTCCGATCGGAGCCGTTTCGATAGGATATTATTACGCAGAACAAGCAGTGTCGGCGAAAATGTCGGCGCATTTTATTGAGTTTATTGGCTTTATTCCGCTTGTGGTGCCTGTTACAGCGCTTATGCTTGTGATAGCGGTGTTTATTGGAACCTGGGGCAGTTTTCTTTCGGTTAGACGTTTTTTAAATGTATAAAATTTGGAAACAGGGACGAGAGGGGAAAGACAGTTGAAAAAAAGGTCATACGCGGCGCTTGCCTTGGCAGCGTCAATTGGATTTAGCTTTACCGGAGAAGCTTTTGCAAAAAATTTGTCCGATCTTCAACAGCGCCAGCAACAAATTCAGTCGCAAAAGTCCGGCCTGGAAAGCACCATTACAGAAAAAGAACAGCAAATTTCAGAGCTGCAGAAAAAACAGGATAGCGTGACAGCTGAAATCCGGCAGCTCGACGGAGAAATAACAAAAATAGAATCACAGACTCGTATAAAAGAAAAAGAAATTACAGAAACAGAAGCGGAAATTAACGAGCTTCACAGAGAAATAGAAGAATTAAAAACCCGAATTGCGGAGCGTACAGTTGTTTTAGAAGAACGGGCCCGCTCCATTCAGCAAAGCGGCGGTTCAGCAAGCTATATTGATGTTTTGCTTGGTGCCGAAAGTTTCAGTGATTTTATCAACCGGGCCACCGCTGTAACGGCTCTCGTAAATGCAGATAAAGAGATTTTACAGGACCAGGAAAATGATAAAAAGCAATTAGAAGCAAAGGAACAAAAAGTAACAACACAGCTTGCCAGTTTAAATGAAATGCTGGCTGATTTGAAAAAAATGCAGCAAGACCTTAGTGAAAAGCGCCTGGCAAAAAATAAAGTAATGAAAGGCCTTGTTGCTGACGAACATGAAGCCCATGAACAAAGGCTCAGTCTTGAAGAAGAAAAAAGCTTGCTTAGTTCGCAGGAAGCTTCTATTAAACAAGCAATCAAAGCAGAACAAGAGCGCATTGCAGAACAAAAGCGTTTAGCAGAAGAAGCAAAGAAAAAAGCAGAACAAGCAGCAGCAGCTAGAGCTTTGGCCAAAGCAAAATCATCTTCGCCGGCAAAAGAGCCAGCGTCATCCGGGCCTGTCCGCTCGGACAATGCACCTGCTGACGCAGGCGGCTTGTTTATGCGTCCGGCGCAGGGAACGTTTACCTCTGGTTTTGGTATGCGCGACCTTGGAGACCATAAAGGCGTTGATATTGCAAATAGTGTCAGCGTGCCGATTGTAGCTGCAGCAGATGGTGTAGTAAGCCGTTCCTATTACTCGGACACATACGGAAACGCCATTTTCATTTCCCACTCCATTAACGGGCAAGTTTATACAACCGTGTATGCTCATTTGTCGGAACGCCTTGTGAATGGCGGCAGTGTGTCAAAAGGAGAAACAATCGGTTATATGGGCAATACTGGCCGTTCGTATGGACAGCATCTTCACTTTGAAATTCATAAAGGCCCCTGGACGATCGGCAAAGAAAATGCCGTGAATCCGGCGGCATACATTAATTTTTAAAAACCGGCGCTGCCGGTTTTTTTTTTAGCTTTTTTTATGCGTTTTCCGCCCTGCCATAAAAACAGCTTGTGCATACCCTGTAAGTGTAAATAGTCAGGGAGGTGGAGTAAAATGGGCGAAAAAGGTCATGGAAACGGTGGTTTCGCATTGGTTGTAGTGTTATTTATTTTGCTTATTATTGTTGGCTCAGCGTATATTGGCTGGGGCATGTAACGCCAAAAGAAAAGCCGCTTATTAGCGGCTTTTTTCTTTTAGGCCTCTAGCTGTATATAATGAACAGGCAATCATCATATGATATGATGAAAACAATTAAAAAACGGCTTTCATTTTGCAGGCCCGCTCTTTAATTGATTGTCTGGGGGAAGAAAAATGGAGAAAAAATGGCTGGGCATTTTGCTGCTCGTGGTTTTAATTGGCATAGCAGGATTTAATTTATACAGTGACCGGAAAAACATAACGGATATCGGGAACACCGGGATAGCGGTAGAAAACGATGCGACAGGCATTGCCGTTGGTGACAAAGCTCCTGACTTTACGCTGCAAACGGTGTCTGGTGAAAAAGTAAAGCTGTCAGATTACAAAGGGAAAAAAGTTTTTTTGAATTTTTGGGCTACGTGGTGCCCGCCCTGCAAAGAAGAAATGCCGCATATGCAGTCTTTTTACGAAGAAAAGCCTGAGCATGTAGAAATTTTGGCAGTGAACTTTGAAGAAAGCCAGCAAAGAATAACAGACTTTACAGATCAATATGGCCTCACGTTTCCTGTTTTGATGGATAAAGAAGGAAAAGTGTCTGAAGCCTATGAGATTTACACCATTCCTACCACGTACGTACTAAATGAAGATGGCACGGTCAGTCAAAAAATCATTGGCCCAATGGATCGGCCAATGATGGAAAAAATTATCAAATAACCTGCCTTTTTAAAGGCGGGTTTGTTTTTGTTCAATTTTCGGAATATAATGGACAGGTGAAAAGGAGTGGAAAGAATGGATTCATTTAATACAAAAGCTGTGCATGGCGAAAAAACGCCAAAAAATATTCAAAGTAAAGCAACACCTATCTACCAAACATCAGTTTTTTCATTTAACAGTTTAGAAGAAATGGAAGGATATTACAGCGGTGAAGCTCCGTATTTATATACACGTGTCGGCAACCCGAACTCAGATGAACTTGCCTCTGTTACTGCCCGCCTTGAAGAGGCGCCGGCCGGAGCAGCAGCGTCATCGGGCCTTGGTGCCATTATGGCAGCAGTTTTGGCAGTGGCAAAAAGCGGAGATCATCTTATAGCGGCGCATGATGTATACGGCGGAACTTTTTACATGCTGAAAGAAGAACTGGCGCGAATGGGAATTGCCACGTCTTTTGTTGATTTTGAAGATGAAGCAGCCATTGAAGCGGCGATTCGTCCGGAAACCGTTATTTTATACACAGAGTCGATTACCAATCCGTTTTTGCGTGTAGAAAACCTGGAGCGAATAGCAGCCGTGGCACAAAAAAACAACCTTGTTTTTATCGTGGACAACACGTTTGCAACTCCGTTTTTGGTAAAGCCGTTTAATATCGGTGCAGACCTTGTTGTGCATTCTGCCACTAAATATATTGGCGGGCATAGTGACGTGTCAGCGGGTGTTGTTGTTGGAAAACAAGAATACATAGGTGCTGTCCGCAGCCGAATTGTGA
>JAPSKG010000062.1 GCA_031177795.1 Domibacillus sp. | reverse complement strand
CCATGATTTTGAAAATGGGTGGATACCTCAACAGTATTTACCGGATTTACTAAAACAAAAGCAGTATTACCATCCAAAAAACACAGGAAAATTTGAACAAGCACTGGCAAGTGTTTACGAAAAAATTAAAAAAGGAAAAAAATAAACACATCGGCTTTTTTGCCGATGTGTTTATTTTTCAAGCACAATAATATGTTCATTTGCCAATCAAAATAATCCGTTTTGAAAAAATGGCTATTCCATATGAATTAGTCATTAACGCGATAGATTTTAATATCTTTTAAAACATCGCGCACAACATAACTTGCCATAACAAGACCTGCAACAGAAGGAACAAATGCATTTGAAGCAGGCGGCATTTTTGCTTTGCGGATTTTTGCTTCATCATTGCCGACTACTTGACGCACATCTTCCCGAATCACAATCGGGCTTTCATCAGAAAACACAACCGGAACTCCTTTTTTGATGCCTTCTTTTCGCAAACGTGTCCGAATAACTTTGGCAATTGGATCCGTATGCGTTTTGGAAATGTCAGCTATTTGAAAACGGGTCGGATCCATTTTGTTAGCCGCTCCCATACTGGATATAATGGGTATTTCTCGTTTTAAGCACTCTTTTATTAAATGAATTTTGTAGGAAATCGTATCTGACGCATCTACTACATAATCAATGCCGTAACCGAAAAATTGTTCATACGTTTCTTCCGTATAAAACATTTTTAACGCAATGACTTCACAGTCCGGGTTAATGTCCGCTATCCGTTCTTTCATCAAATCTGCTTTTGGCTGGCCGACGGTAGATAGCAGCGCCGGCAGCTGGCGGTTAATATTTGTAATATCAATAACATCTTTATCGACTAGAATTAAGCGGCCTACACCAGAACGGGCCAGGGCTTCTGCTGAAAAAGAGCCAACTCCGCCAATGCCGAGAACCGCAACTGTTGTGTTTTTTAATAAATCAAGCCCTTCTTTTCCAAAGGCCAGTTCATTTCGTGAAAATTGGTGAAGCACAGATCATCACTCCTGTTTTTGAACATAAAAAAAGACGGCGAATCCCAATCGTGCCGTCGTTGTAAAAACATATGTTTTGAACCCGCACTTTGGCAGGTGGGTGCCCTGCTTCGGGCTTTGCAAGTCCCCGCAAGGGGCATGTGCGCTGTCCAAAAACCCGGACTCCCAAACATATAGTGTTCGGTCAAAACAGAATGTGTAACTAACGTACACATCAGGATTCGCCTTGTTGAATACATATTATCATATGTTTTTGGGAAGGTCAATTAAGATCCCTTGAAAAAAATCAGAAAATTAAAAATAATACTTTTGTCTTATTTTGCAGTTTGGCTGATGCGTAAATGCAGCTCTTCTAACTGAGCATCCGACACTTCACCCGGCGCATCTGTTAACACATCTGCTGCACTCGCTGTTTTCGGGAACGCGATTGTATCACGTAAGTTTGTACGTCCGGCAAGCAGCATAACAAATCGGTCCAGTCCAAGTGCAATTCCGCCATGAGGAGGCGTGCCGTATTCAAAAGCGTCAAGCAAAAATCCGAACTGCTCTTTTGCCTGTTCTTCTGTGAAACCAAGCAACTTGAACATTTTTTCTTGAACCTCCCGCTCAAAAATACGGATGGACCCACCGCCAAGTTCATATCCGTTCAAAACAATGTCATATGCCTGGGCACGAACAGAACCAGGATCTGAATCCATTTTGTCTAGATCTTCACGGAATGGCATTGTAAACGGATGGTGAGCGGCATAGTACCGTCCTTCTTCTTCGTCATATTCAAGAAGCGGCCAGTCCGTTACCCATAAGAAGTTATATTTTGACTCATCAATCATGCCAAGTTCTTTGCCAAGCTTTAAGCGAAGAGCTCCGAGTGCATCGGCAACTACTTGTTTTTTATCTGCTACAAACATAATCAAGTCACCAATTTCAGCTCCTGCTGTTTCTAGCATTTTTGCTTGTTCTTCTTCAGTAAAGAATTTGATAATCGGGCCTTTTATACCGTCTTCTTCCACTTTTAGCCAGGCAAGGCCTTTAGCACCATAAATGGCGGCAAACTCCGTTAAATGATCGATATCTTTCCGTGAGTATTTTTCACCGCCGCCTGGCACACAAAGGGCTTTTACCTGTCCGCCAGATTCTACTACTTGGGCAAACACTTTAAAACCGGAACCTCGAACTACTTCCGCCATGTCAATCAGTTCTAATCCAAAACGCGTGTCCGGTTTGTCAGAACCAAAACGGCTCATTGCTTCATCGTAAGTGATGCGCTGAAATGATTCCTGAATATCAACGTTTTTCACCCGCTTAACAACTTTTTTAAGCATTTCTTCCGTCATTTGCATAATGTCTTCCTGACTCATAAAACTTGTTTCAATATCAACTTGTGTAAATTCAGGCTGACGGTCTGCGCGCAAGTCTTCATCACGGAAACAGCGAGCAATTTGATAATAACGGTCTACGCCTGATACCATCAATAACTGCTTGAAAATTTGCGGAGACTGTGGCAATGCATAAAACTCACCTGGATGCACGCGGCTTGGAACAAGATAGTCCCGGGCGCCTTCTGGTGTTGATTTTGTTAAAATTGGCGTTTCTACATCAAGGAATCCATTATCATCTAAATAATCACGCATTGTTTTTGTTACATCACTGCGCATTTTCAGCGTTTCAAACATAACCGGGCGGCGAAGATCCATATAACGGTATTTTAACCGAACGTCTTCATTTACTTCTGTACCATCTTCAATCATAAACGGTGGAGTTTTCGCTTCACTAAGTACATTAATTTCCGTTACGTGTACTTCAATGGTACCCGTTGGAATGTTTTCATTTACTGTTTCAGGGTCACGCTTTACGATTGTCCCTTTTACATCAAGCACGTACTCATTCCGCACTTTTTCAGCTGTTCTAAGAGCTTCTTCTGAAATTTCCGGGTTGAAAACAATTTGCATAATGCCGGTACGGTCGCGCAAGTCAATAAAGATTACACTGCCAAGGTCGCGCCGGCGCTGTACCCACCCTTTTAGTGATACTTCTTTACCAATATGCTCCTCGGTCATTTCCCCGTTATAAAACGTACGTCCAAACATTTATTTCGCCTCCATTTTTGTTTTCAAATACTGTACCAGATCATTTAGCTGCACTTCATCCTGCGTGCTTTGCGCCATATCTTTCACTGTAATTTTGTTTTCTGCCAGCTCGTCTTCACCAAGGATGGCTGTGAAGCGGGCGTTTTGCCGGTCTGATGCTTTCAGCTGTGCTTTCATTTTACGGTCCTGGTAATCCCGTTCTGCGGAAAAACCGGCCGTTCGAAGTTCGTGAACAATTGAAACCGACCTGTCCTTTGCGTTGTCTCCAAGTGCAACAACGAAGCAGTCAAGTCCGTTATCAACCGGCCATTCGATTTTTTCCGCTTCCATCGCAGCAATAAAACGTTCGATACTGAAAGCAAAACCGATACCTGGAGATTCCGGCCCGCCCAGGTCCTGTACAAGCCCGTTATAGCGGCCTCCGCCACATAACGTAGTAATCGCCCCGAATCCTTCCGCTTCACTCATTATTTCAAAAGCAGTGTGATTGTAGTAATCCAATCCGCGGACAAGTTTAGGGTCAATGGTATAGCCAATGCCAATCAAATCAAGATAAGCTGTTACCTTGGCAAAGTATGATTTTGACACTTCATTTAAATACTCCAGAATGGACGGCGCTGATGCCATTAATTCGTGCTCACGGTCTTTTTTACAGTCCAGGATACGAAGCGGATTTTGCTTTAAACGCATTTGGCAATCGCTGCAAAATTCCTCGATACGCGGTTCAAAATGATTAATCAATGCTTCGCGGTGCGCACTTCGGCTTTCAGCATCGCCAAGTGAGTTAATAACAAGCTTAATTTTTTTTAACCCTGCCGTTTTGTATATGTCCATAACAAGCGCAATTACTTCTGCATCGATAGCGGGATCTTCACTGCCGATTGCTTCCACCCCAAACTGGACAAATTGGCGGTAGCGTCCTGACTGAGGGCGTTCATAACGAAACATCGGCCCTGTGTAAAATAACTTAACCGGCTGATCAGGAATCCCAAACATTTTGTTTTCCACAAAAGAGCGGACTACAGCAGCTGTTCCCTCTGGACGAAGTGTTAAGCTGCGCTCGCCCCTGTCTTCAAATGTGTACATTTCTTTTTGGACAATGTCGGTTGTATCACCGACGCTGCGTTTAAACAGCTCGGTGTGTTCAAAAATTGGCGTCCGGATTTCCTTGTAATGATAACGGCGGCATATATCTTTTGCAATTTTTTCGATATATTGCCATTTTTCCGACTGACCTGGCAAAATATCTTGTGTGCCGCGCGGAATTTTCACTGACATTGCAATTCCTCCTTTTTCTTTCTTAAGCGCATAAAAAAAACTTCCATCCATGCAATAATGATGCAGGGACGGAAGTTTTCCGCGGTACCACCCTCGTTAAAGCCGAAGCTTTCACTTTTTCGATAACGCAATAAGCGGTTTTTCCTACTTTATTTCAGAAAAACGCCTCAGAAGTGTCTGTTCATAGAGCTGCACCGTAAATGCTCTCAGTCATGGCATTTTTCTCTGTCCGGGCAAATTCTACTACTTTTCTTCTTCAACGGCTGTAGTTTATTTTTTTTTGGCCTTTTAAATTGCAGACCCGATGAAAAAAATTATAAAAAACTTTTCTCCTTATTTCAACCCTGTTTTATTCTTTCGTGTCAAGAATAAGGGTAACCGGACCATCATTTACGAGTGAAACATCCATCATTGCTCCAAAAATGCCTGTTTCAACATGAACCCCTTTTTCACGAAGCAACTGATTAAATACTTCATAAAGCAGGTTTGCTTGCTTTCCGCCAGCCGCATTCATAAAATTAGGACGTCTTCCTTTTTTACAGTCTCCGTATAACGTAAATTGTGAAACAGATAAAATGGAACCTCCGCGGTCAAGAACTGATTCATTCATTTTTCCGCTTTCATCTTCAAAAATCCGTAAATTCACAATTTTCTCAGCAAGCCACGCTGCATCTTTTTCTGTATCAGCATGAGTTATTCCTACAAGTAAAACAAGCCCTGAAGAAATCGCTCCTTTTACTTCCCCGTTTACCGATACTGATGCTTGTTTACTTCTTTGCAAAACAACTTTCATCAAAACACCTTCACTTTTTAATTCATGATACGGCGGACTGAATAAATATCCGGTATTTGTTTTACACGCTCAACTACTTTTTGCAAGTGATTTACGTTACGGATGAAGATAGACATATCAATTTTCGCCATTTTATTTCGATCCGAACGCCCGGAAACAGCAGATATGTTTGTTTTCGTTTCACTCACAACTTGCAGAACCTCATTTAATAACCCCTGCCGGTCGTAACCGGAAATTTCAATATCTACAAGATACTCTTTTTGATTGGAGCCGCCGGATTCCCATTCAACTGTAATAAGGCGTTTTTCTCCATCATCGTCCGCTGCCACGTTGGGACAATCTTGACGATGTACAGAAACTCCGCGGCCTTTTGTAATATAACCCACTATTTCATCTCCAGGAACAGGGTTACAGCAGCGGGACAAACGAATCAAGAGATTATCAATCCCTTTTACTGTCACACCGGCATTTTTTTTCTGGGCAGACGGATTTGGCGGCGCTTTAATTTCCTTTATTACTTCTTGGATGGCAGCTTCCTGATCACGCTGTTTACGCAACTTTTCTGTTAAGCGGTTTGCAACTTGTAAAGCCGTTACACCATTGTAGCCAACTGCTGCATACATGTCTTCTTCATTTAAGAAGTTAAATTTTTCCGCAACTCGCTTTAAATTTTGTTGCGTCATTACTTCTTTCACATCAAATTCCATGTTTTTAATTTCACGCTCGACCATTTCACGGCCTTTTTCCACATTTTCTTCACGGTTTTGCTTTTTAAAAAACTGGCGAATTTTGTTTTTCGCCTGAGAGGTTTGTGCCATTTTAATCCAGTCTTTGCTTGGACCGTATGAATGCTTTGATGTTAAAATCTCTAAAATGTCACCAGTTTTCAATTTATAATCCAGTGTTACCATTTTTCCGTTTACTTTTGCACCAATTGTTTTATTGCCAATTTCTGAATGAATCCGATAAGCAAAATCAATGGGAACAGAGCCTGCCGGCAATTCGAGAACATCACCTTTGGGTGTGAACACAAAAACCATGTCCGAGAACAAGTCCACTTTTAAAGATTCCATGAATTCTTCAGCATCCTGAGATTCATTTTGAAAATCAAGGATTTCGCGGAACCAGGACATTTTCTTTTCAAATGAAGCACTTTCATCAACTGTACGCCCTTCTTTATAAGCCCAGTGGGCTGCAACCCCGAATTCGGCAATGCGATGCATTTCTTCTGTTCGTATCTGCACTTCAAGCGGATCACCTTTTGGACCAATTACAGTTGTATGAAGAGACTGGTACATATTTGTTTTAGGCATTGCTATATAATCTTTAAAACGGCCCGGCATTGGTTTCCAGCATGTATGGATAATTCCAAGCGCTGCATAACAATCTTTTATGCTGTCTACAACAATGCGAACTGCGAGCAGATCATATATTTCATTGAACTGTTTATGCTGGAGGGCCATTTTGCGGTAAATACTGTAAATATGCTTTGGCCGGCCGGAAATTTCTGCTTTAATATCCATATCATCTAATCGATCGCGCATAACATCTATGACATCGTCTAAATATTGTTCGCGCTCATCACGCTTCCGTTTCATCAAATTCACAATTCGATAATACTGCTGTGGATTCAAATAGCGGAGAGCAGTGTCTTCAAGCTCCCACTTGATTTTTGATATTCCAAGCCGATGAGCAAGAGGAGCAAAAATTTCCAGCGTTTCATTTGAAATTCTGCGCTGTTTTTCTTGAGGCAAGTGTTTTAACGTGCGCATATTGTGAAGGCGATCGGCGAGTTTAATTAATATAACCCGAATATCCTGAGCCATGGCAACAAACATTTTACGGTGATTTTCCGCCTGCTGTTCTTCTTTTGATTTATATTTTATTTTCCCGAGTTTTGTGACGCCGTCAACGAGCATGGCTACTTCTGCATTAAACTCATCCGCTAAATCCTGCAGAGTAACGTCTGTGTCTTCCACCACGTCATGCAAAAAGCCGGAAGCAACCGTGGCCGGATCCATTTCAAGATCCGCAAGTATACCAGCTACTTGAACCGGATGAATAATATACGGCTCGCCAGATTTGCGAAATTGGTGTTTGTGCGCTTCTTTCGCATAATCAAAGGCTCTCCGGACAAATTCAACATGCTCCTCGTTTAAATAAGCACGAGTCCGGTCAATGACCTGGTCGGCGGTTAATATCTGGTCTTTCGCCATATGTTTTGTTCACCTTCGCCCTTTCCGAAAAAACTGATTGTTCTTATTATCGAAAAAAAAGTGCAGGATGTAAAGTCATCCTGCACTTTTTTTATGAATTGATCTGATTTTGTCGAATTATTCGTATGGAATAATAGTTAAGATATCGTAACCATCCAGCTTTTCACGGCCATTTAAATAATTTAGTTCAATTAAAAAAGCAATTCCGACAACGATGCCGCCGAGTTTTTCTACTAATTGAATCGTGGCATCAATCGTGCCGCCTGTAGCCAAAAGATCATCTGTAATGAGCACGCGCTGACCAGGTTTAACCGCATCTTTATGAATGGTTAATACATCTTTTCCATATTCCAGTCCGTACTCAACTTTAATCGTTTCACGAGGAAGCTTGCCTTCTTTGCGAACAGGCGCAAAGCCAATTCCAAGTGCATAAGCAACCGGGCAACCTACAATAAAGCCGCGTGCTTCTGGGCCAACAATTAATTCTGCTTTTTTTTCTTTGGCGTATTTTACAATTTGATCTGTCGCATAACGAAATGCTTCGCCATTATCCATTAGCGGCGTAATATCTTTAAACTGGATACCTGGCTTTGGCCAGTCCGGTACAATTTTAATATAGTCTTTCAAATTCATTTTATTAATTCCTCCCTGTGTGCAGCAGGCTGTCCCATCCACTTATCAAGAATGTTTTTCAACTCTCCATAAGAGGAATATAAAAGCTTTTGTTCAAGGTCGTACTGCGTTTGTTTTTGCCTATAAGCAGGTGACTCACTTAAATCCCGCTTGCCTGCATCCTTTTGCACTTCAATCTTTCCACCGTTTATTTTAACAAATCCAAGCTCAAAAAACACCTTTGACATAAAACGAATTGATGCAAAAGACCAGCCCTGTTTTTTTGCCAGCAGTTCACCTTGCTTCATTACATCAAAAGAACCTTCTCTCAGCAAAAATCCATAATACGATTTGAAATGCTCACGCGATGGCATAGCACTGAAAAAGTGGCTTTCCTGCGTACTGAAATGCGCGTAAATACGAGCTGGAGATTTACCATAAAGCAAAGCTTTTAATTTTTTTTCTTCTTCTGGCAAATCCAGCAGCACAATGCTTTTTCCATTTATATCAATACTAGCAGCTTCTTCTGCTGTTTTCACTGTTATCACAGAAGGATCTGCGGATTCCTTTAAAAATGAAATCCCCAGTTTATCTTCAGGTACTTCATGATACCAGCTGGATAGCTGCTTGCCGCCTCGCATATCAAAAAGCTGGCATTCGTCAACACACATGTCACGCAACATAAGCTGAGGACGCTTCATATTGTTCCATTCATTAATCGAAAGTTCACCAACAATTGAAACAGCTGATGTTTTTGAAATTTGATTTACATAGTCACCCATTCCAAATCCAACGCCGTCAATTGTAGAACCGTTTCGTTCGAAAGCAGCTTTTAAATGCGTTTGATTTGCTCCAATTTTTTTCATAGAAGCAATTTTCGCTTTGTGAATAAGAAAAAGCGGTTTGGGATTGCTCATGCCAAAAGGAGAAAGCTTATTAAGTTCTTCAATTCCTTCAACTGTAATTTCTTCCACTTCTGCTTCAGCATCAATTGTTATAATTGGTGTAAAGTCTTCTTCAGTCAAGGTTTCCTTTGCAATCTCCACCATCCGCTTGCGCAGTTCATCTACATCATCAATGGACAAAGTCATTCCAGCAGCCATTGGATGCCCGCCAAAATGCGGAAGAATATCCCGGCACGTTGACAAACTTTTAAATAAATCAAACCCTTGAATACTGCGAGCTGAACCTTTTGCTATATTTTTTTCCCGGTCAAATCCTAGAACGATGGCTGGCCGGTAAAACAAATCTGTTAAGCGGGAAGCAACAATTCCGACCACCCCGGGGTTCCAGCCTTCTTTTCCAACCACAATAACAGGGTAGTTGTCAGGTGGATAACAAGTGTTTACCATTTCAATAGCTTCCTTGGCCATTTCATTTACAATTGATTGCCGCTCTTTATTCATGGCATCAATTTCTTCTGCAAGCATAAGCGCTTCTTCTATATCATCTGTTAGCATTAAATCGGCCGCAGGGCCTGCATCGTCAAGGCGACCTGCCGCATTAATCCTCGGGCCAATCATAAAACCGACTGTTTCTTCATTAATAGAAGATTGCTCTGTACCGGTTTGTTGGCATAAAGCAACAATTCCTGGCCGCTCTGACTGCCGAAGGACAGAAATGCCTTTTTTTGCAATCAGCCGGTTTTCGCCATTGAGCGGCACCAGGTCAGCAATTGTGCCTATTGCTGCTAAGTCAAGCAAGTGTTCCGGCACAAAGCCATATAAAGCATGTGCCACTTTAAACGCCACTCCTACTCCCGCCAAATACCCAAAGGGATACGAACCTTCAGGATGCTTTGGATGGATAATAGCGAGGGCTTGCGGAAGCTCAGGGCCTGGTTCATGATGATCTGTAATAATTAAGTCAATCCCGATTTCTTTTGCTACCTGCGCTTCATGAACGCCTGAAATCCCCGTATCTACGGTGATAATTAAACCAAACCCTATTTCTTTTGCATTGCGGAATGCTTGTTCATTCGGCCCGTATCCTTCTGTAAAACGGTTTGGAATATAATACTCGGCTTGAATACCATAATCACGCAGAGCCGTCAGCAAAACCGTTGTACTGCTAACTCCATCAGCATCATAATCCCCAAACACCAACACAGGTTCATTTCGCTCTTTCGCCTGCTGAATACGCTCAATTGCTTTATCCATATCTTTTAATAAAAAAGGATCGTGAAATGCAACATCTTCTTCAAACAAAAAAGCCTGTGCTTCTTTTTTTGTAGTTATTCCTCTGCTTAATAACAGCGACGCTGCAAGCGGACTTGTCCCGATTT
>JAPSKG010000061.1 GCA_031177795.1 Domibacillus sp. | reverse complement strand
AAGCGTTACGGCAACTTTTTTGTGCCGATGGATGATACACTTGCTCAAGTAGTGGTTGATTTAAGTAATCGTCCTCACTTTGAAATTCGCGGTGCTGATTTTCCATCGCAAAAAGTAGGCACATTTGACACAGAGCTTGTCCATGAATTTTTATGGAAATTTGCTCTCGAGGCCCGTATGAACCTTCATGTTATTATTCATTACGGAACAAATACGCATCACATGATCGAAGCGGTTTTCAAAGCGATGGCCCGTGCGATTGATGAAGCTGTCACGATTGACCCGCGTGTTAAAGGCGTACCTTCCACGAAAGGGATGTTGTAAATGATCGGTATTATCGATTATGGCATGGGCAACTTGTTTAGCGTATCTAAAGCACTTGAGCGCATAGGGATTCCTTATGTAATCAGCGACTCGCCGGAAACGCTAAACAAAACAAAAGGAGTTATTTTACCGGGAGTGGGCGCATTTAAAGATGCGATGGCCCGTCTTCGCGAAAAAGAACTTGACCAGTTTATTTATCAGTATGTTGAAAGCGGGCGCCCGCTTTTAGGCATTTGTCTCGGGATGCAGCTTTTATTTGAAGAAAGTGAAGAAAATGGGTTGTTTGAAGGACTTGGGTTGTTAAAGGGCCGGGTTGTCCGCATTCCAGAACGCACCGCAGATGGAGAAAGATTGAAAGTGCCGCATATGGGATGGAATAAACTTCATTTTCATCAAGAAGCACCTGTTTTACAGGGAATTAAAGACGGCTATGTTTATTTTGTTCACTCTTATTATGTAGACGGAATGGACACATCATCTTTGCTGGCAAGCGCCGATTATGGGGTAACAGTACCGGCAGTAGTTGGCCATGAAAATGTATCAGGGATGCAGTTTCACCCGGAAAAAAGCAGTGCAACAGGAATGCAGCTTTTAACAAATTTTGCAAAAGCGATGGAACGATCGGAGGACATATTATGAGTTTTACTATTTACCCGGCTATTGATATGCGCGACGGAAAATGTGTCCGGCTTGTGCAGGGCGATTATGATCAAGAAACTGTTTATGGCGATTCGCCGTTTGATATGGCAAAATCATTTGTGGACCAGGGAGCAGAATGGATTCATATGGTTGACCTGGACGGCGCAAAAGACGGCCAGCGCGTAAATGACCGATTTGTTATTGAAGCAGCGCAAAAGCTTAATGCAAAAGTGCAAATCGGCGGCGGCATCCGTACAGAAGAAGATGTGAAACACTATTTGGATAACGGCGTTGACCGGGTGATTATCGGCAGCCTGGCTGTAAAAGAACCAGAGCTTGTGAAACAATGGCTTCGTACATATGGAGAAAAAATCGCTATCGGTCTGGACGCGAAAAACGGTTATGTAGCCACACACGGCTGGCTTGAAACTTCTTCTGTTAAAGCAGTGGACCTGGCCAGGGAATTTGCTGAAGCCGGGGCAGAAACGTTTATTTTCACGGATATTGCCAACGACGGTATGCTGTCAGGGCCAAACACAGAAGCCACAGCGGAACTTGCCCGGGCAACGGGAAAAAGCGTTATTGCTTCCGGAGGAGTCAGCTCTCTTGATGACTTAAGAGAATTAGCTAAATTCCAAAAAGACGGCTTATCCGGTGCAATTTGCGGAAAATCCATTTATACAGGCCGCTTCACAGTAAAGCAAGCGCTGGAGGTAGCGGGGGAATGATGACAAAACGAATTATTCCATGCCTGGACGTAAAAGAAGGCCGCGTTGTAAAAGGCATTCAATTTGTTGAGCTGCGTGATGCAGGCGACCCGGTAGAGCTGGCCCGCGTTTACGATCAGCAAGGGGCCGATGAACTTGTTTTTCTTGATATTTCAGCTTCTGTTGAAGGCCGGAAAACAATGGTTGATGTTGTACAAGCAGTGGCTTCAGAACTGGCAATTCCGTTCACTGTCGGCGGGGGCATCAATGCACTCGATGACATGAAACGTATTTTACGCGCAGGCGCAGATAAAGTATCATTAAATACGGCGGCCGTAAACAATCCTGAATTGATCAACGAAGGAGCTGCTTTTTTCGGTACACAGTGCATTGTTATTGCCATTGATGCAAAATACGATCCGGAAATCGGCACGTGGCGCGTTTACACACACGGCGGCCGGACACCAACCGAGCGCACGGTCATTGACTGGGCAAAAGAAGCGGTAGAACGCGGTGCAGGTGAAATTTTGTTGACAAGCATGGATGAAGACGGCAGCAAAAAAGGCTTTGATATTGCCCTAACAAAAGCAGTGGGAGAAGCGGTGTCTGTGCCAGTAATTGCATCTGGTGGTGCAGGAAATGCGCAGCATTTCCTGGATGTTTTTACAGAAGCGCAAGCGGATGCTGCACTGGCAGCTTCCATTTTCCACTATAAAGAAACGGGCGTTGGAGAAGTAAAACAATTTTTACGGAACGCAGAGGTGAACGTCAGATGATTGAAGAAGTAAAGTTTGATGAAAAAGGGCTGGTCCCTGCAATTGTACAGGATGCAACAACATATGAAGTATTGACGCTCGCCTACATGAATAAAGAATCGTTTGAAAAAACATTGGAAACGGGCGAAACTTGGTTTTACAGCCGTTCCCGACAAGAACTTTGGCATAAAGGCGCAACAAGCGGCAATACGCAAAAAGTAGTTTCTATGCAGTTTGACTGTGACAAAGATGCCATTGTTGTAAAAGTAGAGCCAGCAGGCCCTGCCTGCCATCGTGGCACGGAAAGCTGCTTTGACAAACCGTTTTACGGAGAAGAAAGTGCGTCACTTCCGTATTCGATTTTGCAACAGCTTGAGCAAGTTATTGCAGATCGTGAAGTAAACCGTCCGGAAGGCGCTTATACAACGTACTTATTTGAAAAAGGCGTTGACAAAATTTTGAAAAAAGTTGGCGAAGAAGCTTCGGAAGTAATCATAGCTGCCAAAAACCGCGACAAGGAAGAATTACAGTGGGAAGCAGCCGACTTGCTTTACCACCTGCTTGTTTTACTGCGTGAACAAGGGCTTGCACTTGACGATGTGCTTTCAGTTCTTGCCCGCCGTCATGAAGGAAAAGGAAAAGAATAAAGGCAAGAGAAAAAGCCGGCCCTTTTTAGGGCCGGCTTTTTCTCTATTTTTCTTTTTGTACGTATGATATACTACACAGGTTGATCATTTAGAACGTATGGAGGATTTTCATGAGAAAGGACTCAATGCGCCGGAAACAACCAGAGAAGATAATCTCGTTTTTTCCGACAGGAGAGTTTTATTATACAAAAGGAATGAAAGCTCTTGAAAAAAGAGAGCTAGCAAAAGCCAAAAAATATCTTTCGCGGGCAATGGATCTAGAGCCGCTCGAGCCGATTATCGCCTGTCAACTCGCCATTGTAGAAACAGAGCTTGGCCACTATGAGCAGTCAAACGGGCTTCTTCACTTTGTGCTCGACGATTTGGATCCGCATATGACAGAGTGCCATTACTTTCTTGCCAATAATTATGCTCATCTTGGATTATTTAAAGAAGCATACCGCCATGCCACAGCATATCTTGATGTAGATAAAAACGGGGAATATAAAGAAGATGCAGAGGACTTGCTGGATTTGATTACGCTTGACAGTGAAGATGAGTTTGAAGATTTATCTGAACAAGACGAGATGATTGAGCTTCAAGAAGAATCACGTTACTTATTGGAAAGCGGTCATTTTGCAAAAGCAGCCGCACACCTTGAAAAGTCGGTGAAAAAGTACCCGGATTTTTGGGCAGCGTACAACAATTTAGCGCTGGCTTATTTTTATCTTGGAAATTCTGAAAAAGCGTATCAAGTATTGGATGATGTATTAGAAAGAAATCCGGGCAATCTTCATGCAATTTGCAATAAAATTGTTTTTTATTATTATGAAAAAAAGCAGGAGCCGCTGTCTTATTTGGCGGATCAGCTTGCAAAAATACAGCCGCTTATCCCCGACCAGCAATTTAAAATCGGGGCGACATTCGCTTTAATTGGCCGCTATGAAGAAGCGTATCGCTGGTTGAAAAAACTTCAGAAAAACGGCTTTGAAGGAGAATCAAGCTTTTATTACTGGCTTTCCTATGCTGCCCATTATACGGGAAGGCCAGAAACAGCGCGGTCTGCGTGGAAAAAAGTGCTTCGGGACAGCCCGGAAAAAGAAGGTCTTGAACCATGGAATGCCCGAAAAGAAGAAAGTGACGTTGAGCGCAATCCAGAAGCGATTGTCCGCTACTTAAATGGAGAACGAGATGAAGAAAGATTGTTTGGGATTTTTCTTTTGTCTCTTTACGGGGATCAAAAAGAAGTAATGTCTCATCCCGAGTTTTGTGATATTGATCATTTGCAGCCGCATGAAAAAATTTATATGGCCGATGTTCTTGGCATGCCGGTGGACAGTTCTCTTTTAACAGAAATGAATACACGGCTTGCCCATGAAACAGCGCTTTTGCTGTACCATCATTTCCGGCCGCTTAACCAGGAAAAATCCGGTTTATTTATGATTTGGTTTTCCATTTTTCTTGAACTGCAATATCAAAAAGTGCAGTTATCGAAACCGGCCGGATTGGCAGCGGCAGTTGAATATGTTTGGCGAAAACTGCGCAATGAACCGTTTAGCCAGGCAGAAGCAGCAGGAAAATATAATGTGTCTGTTTCCACTGTACAGAAGTATGCCAAGTTTATCCGGGAGCATCTTTTATGAGCAGAAAGATAGACGGGATTCCAGAAATTCAGTAGGATGAAAATATCATCTTTAAAATTCGTTTAAGGGTATATATTTTGATTGCAAAGGAGAATCAACAATGACGGCTGAAGAGAAAATTTATGACGTAATTATCATCGGTGCCGGTCCTGCAGGCATGACAGCTGCCGTTTATACATCGCGCGCAAACCTTTCCACTTTAATGATCGAGCGGGGAGTTCCTGGCGGACAAATGGCCAACACAGAAGAAGTCGAAAACTATCCGGGCTATGAGCACATTCTTGGTCCTGAACTTTCAACGAAAATGTTTGACCATGCGAAAAAATTCGGGGCGGAATATGCTTACGGTGATATTAAGTCCATTACGGACGGCAAAGAATACAAAACAATCAATGCAGGGTCAAAGCAATATAAGGCCCGTGCCATTATTATTACAACAGGTGCACAATATAAAAAAATCGGCATTCCGGGTGAAACGGAGCTTGGCGGACGCGGCGTTTCTTACTGCGCTGTATGCGATGGCGCATTTTTTAAAGAAAAAGAGCTTGTCGTTGTAGGCGGCGGTGACTCTGCAGTTGAAGAAGGCGTTTATTTAACGCGTTTTGCAAAAAAAGTAACGATTGTTCATCGCCGTGATGAACTTCGTGCACAAAAAATCTTGCAAGATCGTGCATTTGCTAACGAAAAAGTGGATTTTATTTGGAGCCATACGGTAAAAGAAATCCACGAAAAAGACGGCAAAGTCGGCAGTGTAACACTCGTTTCAACGAAAACAGGTGAAGAGCGTGAGTTCCAGACAGACGGTGTATTTGTTTATATTGGCATGGTCCCGCTAACAAAACCATTTTTAGATCTAGGGATTACCAACGATGAAGGGTATATCGTTACAAATGAAAAAATGGAAACTAGCCTTCCAGGCATTTACGCAGCGGGTGACGTGCGCGAAAAAATGCTCCGTCAAATTGTTACAGCTACTGGAGACGGAAGCATTGCCGCTCAAGCTGCACAGCATTACGTGGAAGAATTAAAAGAAGAGTTAGGTGTTAAAGCGTAATCAATTTTTTACGTTTTCGTCATCGTTTTGAAATATGCGGGTGGTATAGTAAACGTGTAATCAAACTGCCCCCTGCAGCTTTATTACATTCGTCCGGTTATGTACCGGACGTTTTTTTTTGTTCTTTATAAGTTTCCCCAAACTGTTTTGTTCCGGGTGCTCTGCAATGAATCCTTTTTATCCATTTCCACTTTTCAAATAAAAAACACCCGGCAGCGTTGAACTTCTTTCTTTATACCTTTATAATATAAGGAAATATCTGTTGGTTGATTTGTTGGGGGTGTTTTTGTGCAGCGTGTCACAAATTGTGTGTTAATGAAGGACGGCCAAGTATTATTAATGCAAAAGCCGCGCCGTAACTGGTGGGTGGCACCCGGAGGGAAAATGGAGCCGGGTGAATCAGTACGCGACGCAGTTATTCGGGAATACCGGGAAGAAACAGGCTTATATTTGCGAAACCCCAATGTGAAAGGCATTTTTACCTTTATTATTAAAGATGGCGAAAAAGTACTGGATGAATGGATGATGTTCACCTTTTTTGCTGATTTGGCAGACGGCAGCCCGCTGTCAGAAACAAGAGAAGGTGTTTTGCATTGGAAGCCAGTAGAAGAATTAAAAGAGCTTCCAATGGCCGAAGGAGACCGCCATCTACTGGAATATATGGTACATGGAACCGGTATTTTATACGGTGCATTTACTTATACACCTGAGTTTGAATTGATTTCTTACCGTCTCGACCCAAGTTAAAAAGAAAAAGAGAGAGGGGAATGAAAATGGCGAGTGATCTGCAGCTTGTAATTATTACTGGAATGTCAGGAGCCGGAAAAACAGTTGCTGTCCAAAGTTTTGAAGACCTTGGATTTTATTGCATGGATAACTTGCCGCCAACGCTTTTGCAGCCGTTTCTTACTTTAATGAAAGATTCAGGCCAAAAGTTAAAAAAAGTGGCAATTGTAATGGATATGCGCGGACGCGAGTTTTTTGATCATTTGCAAACCGCGCTTGATGAAGCGGCTGAAACATTAAATACAGCTCCACGGGTGCTTTTTTTAGATGCGGATAACGAAGTGCTTGTACGCCGCTATAAAGAAACGCGCCGCACTCATCCATTATCACGCGATGACCGCCCGCTTGACGGCATTCATCAGGAACGAGAGCTGTTAAATGATTTGCGCGGGCGTGCCAATATGATAGTAAACACGTCAAATATGAAGCCAAAAGATTTGCGTGAAAACATTATGCGGGAATTTTCCCCTGATAAACAAGCATCTTTTACAGTAAATGTTATGTCCTTTGGCTTTAAGCACGGACTTCCGATTGACGCAGACCTTGTTTTTGATGTTCGTTTTTTGCCTAATCCTCATTATATCGAGCATATGCGTCCTCGCACAGGGCTTGAAACAGATGTAGCAGAATATGTGATGAAATGGAATGACACACAGAAGTTTCTTGAAAAAGTAACCGACTTGCTGACATTCATGATTCCGCATTATAAAATGGAAGGCAAGTCCCAGCTTGTGATAGCCATTGGCTGCACAGGCGGCCAGCATCGCTCTGTAGCGCTTTCCGAGTATATAGCCAAGTATTTCGCTGATATTTATAAAACACGTGTAACACACCGGGATATTGATAAACGAAAGGCTGCAAATATATGAAACCGGTGAAGCTGCCGAAAGTCGTTATAGTTGGAGGCGGAACCGGTCTATCCGTTTTGCTGCGCGGGTTAAAGCGTCATGAAATTGATCTTACAGCGATTGTGACTGTCGCCGATGATGGCGGCAGTTCAGGCCGTCTGCGCGACGAGCTGGATATTCCGCCTCCCGGTGATATCCGCAATGTTCTTGCTGCACTGTCAGATGTAGAACCTCTTGTGGAATCTCTTTTTCAGCATCGATTTTCAACTAAAAATGAACTATCCGGCCATGCATTGGGCAATTTAATGATTGCAGCGCTTTCTTCTATTACCGGTGATTTTGGCCATGCTGTTCAAGAAATGAGCAGAGTGTTGAATGTTAGGGGAAAAGTATTGCCTGCCGCTAATCAAAGCGTTGTTCTTCACGCAGAGATGGAAGATGGATCCATTGTTTCAGGTGAATCGAAAATCCCATATTCAGGCAAAAAAATACAGCGTGTGTTTTTAACTCCTGAAAAAATTGAACCGCTTCCAGAAACAATCCGTGCGATAAGGGAAGCTGATATGATTATTCTCGGCCCGGGCAGCTTATACACCAGTATTTTGCCGAACTTGTTAGTTCCCGGCATTGGAGAAGAAGTATGCAAAGCAAAAGCAAAAAAAGTGTATATTTGCAATTTAATGACCCAGGCAGGTGAAACGCTAGACTTCACCGCTGCCGATCATGTAAAAGCAATTTATGATCACATGAACTGCTCATTTATGGATACAATTTTAGTAAATAAAGAACCTGTCCCCAGTAAAATTCAAGAACGATACAAAGAAGAAATGGCGAAGCCTGTTGTATATGATGTTGATAAATTGCAAGAACTTGGCCTTCATACTATTTTTGATGACTTTATTACGTACGAAGACTTTATTATCCGCCACGATACAGCAAAGGTAGCCGATATATTGGTGCGCCTCATTCCGAAACGGTAAGCGGACATCACGAGAGGAGTTGGTGATGTTGTCTTTTGCATCTGAAACAAAAAAAGAACTAACCACCATTGAAACAAGCGGATGCTGTGCAAAAGCGGAGCTGTCGGCACTTATCCGGATGAATGGCTCTCTGTCTTTTTCAAACAGACAGCTAGTTGTTAATATTCAAACTGAAAATGCGGCTATTGCCCGCCGGATTTACGTATTGATCAAGCGAAATTATGAAACAGAAGTGGAGCTTTTAGTTCGCAAAAAAATGCGTTTAAAGAAAAACAACGTTTATATTGTCCGGTTAAAAGAAGCAGCGCGCAGTATTCTTGAAGATTTATCAATTATTGAAGAGAGCTTTTCATTTGTTCATCACATTTCCAATAAATTGACAGCCAAGGAATGCTGCAGACGAACTTATTTGCGCGGGGCTTTTTTAGCAGGTGGTTCTGTAAACAATCCGGAAACGTCGTCATATCATTTAGAAGTGTTTTCACTTTATCAGGAACATAATGATGCTCTTTGTGAGTTAATGAATAAATTCCATTTAAACGCCAAAACACTTGAACGAAAAAAAGGCTTTATTACGTACTTAAAAGAAGCTGAAAAAATTTCGGATTTCTTCAGTATTGTCGGAGCGCACAGTGCTTTAATGCGCTTTGAAGATGTGCGGATTGTCCGTGACATGCGCAACTCTGTAAACAGGCTTGTTAACTGTGAAACAGCAAACTTGAATAAAACGATCGGTGCTGCCCTGCGGCAGGTCGAAAACATAAATTTTATTGATAGAACAGTCGGGCTTGGCGTTTTGCCGGACCGCCTTCGTGAAATTGCCGAGCTTCGTGTATTGCATCAGGATGTTACATTAAAAGAGCTTGGAGAAATGGTGTCGGGAGCGGCAATTAGCAAATCAGGCATAAATCATCGTCTTCGCAAAATTGACGAAATTGCAGATAAAATCCGTGCCGGAGAAATGGCCGCAGCGGAAAAATAAGAAAAGGACGTGTGAAGAGTGGCGGAAAAGACGGTAGAGGTCCAATTAAAATCAGGTCTTCAAGCAAGACCTGCTGCACTATTTGTGCAAGAAGCAAACCGGTTTAATTCGGAAATTTTCCTCGAAAAAGATGATAAAAAAATCAATGCAAAAAGCATTATGGGAATTATGAGCCTGGCACTGAGCAGTGGAGAAAAAGTAACAATCAGTGCTGAAGGGCGCGATAGTGAAGAAGCTGTTCAAACAATGGCTGAGCTGATTGAGCGGGAAGAATGGGTATAAAAAATCCTCACCTAGTGTGAGGATTTTTTATGAGGAAAAACAAAGGAACGATGGGGAATTTTTATGCCATTAAAATTTTTTAAAAGATGGCGGGTTTACGATTGAAATAATGTCTTTATGCACAATACTATCCTTAGCAGCTGATTAAGGAGGTATACTGATGGAAAGAAGAATTCATCACGCTGAAGTAAAAGTGAACGGTGAGATTGAAAAATCAATTATGGTTGATGGAATTGAGTTTCGTGATGCCAATAACAATTTAATGCTAGGCACTCCCGAAGAAAGTTCTGAGGTGGCTGCCATTTTAAATGAATTTGTTGGCAAAAGTTATACGTCAACAGAGGCGTTAAAACAAGCAATTGCTGAAAAAGCACATATCGGTATAGAAGATGTAACATTGACTTGATGGCCAGCACAGTTTTTTTTCACATACTAAAAATTAAGCTTCACAAAACCCGCCCATTTATCTGGGCGGGTTTTGTGTTGTTAAAATATTTTTTAAATTCAAGTTGAGAAAACGCTTTCGAGCGCCGTCACCATACGAATGCTCGACACATACCGTATTGGTACCGGCACCTTTACCAGGAACTGGGCAAGAAACGAAATGGAATAAAACAAAGTAAATGCCTGTAAGAAACTTTTCGGCACATCGTTTTTTTCAAGGAATCTTGCAGCCATGTTTATTGAAGGAAAGCTGGAAATTGAATAAGCATAAAGGGGGGGAAATAATGGCAAAGAGGTTGAAAAACCGTGCTCTA
>JAPSKG010000060.1 GCA_031177795.1 Domibacillus sp. | reverse complement strand
TCACGAGTTACGCAAGCGATGGACAAGCATTCCGGAGTTTGGATATAAAAAGTAAGATGAAAATCCGCCATGTCTGGAACCTATGGCGGGTTTTTTCTCTGCTGAAAGGACATTTGGGTTAAAACAAGAGTATCCAGTCGCCATGAAAAGCATCCAGATCATAAAAAATTGAGTTTCTCAAGCTTTGCAAGGGAATGTAAGCAGAAATACCAGCTATCTTGCTTAATAAAAAATGTTTTATATGAAAATTCATTGGTAGAATCAAAAAGAGGAATAGGTAAATAAACAACGATGCCTGTGCTAAGAAAGCGGGCTGTCTTGGTTTTGGACTACTTTAAGGCTAACCAGGGTGAGCCATACATAAATGAGTTTCTGGTTTAAAAGCTATTACTGAAACATACTTTTGGAAAAATTATAGAAATTAATAATACAATGCCTCAAAACAAGGATAAGGTATTTGAGATGATAGTCCCCAAAAAGATGCCCAGCCTGGGTTATTATTGTATAAGCCACGAAACGGAAAACTAAAGAAAAAAGCATCTGTAGGGAAACAGATGCTTTTTTCATATATATTTATACTTTTGATAAAATGGTGCTTATTAAATTGATGTTCCCTTTCATTTTTTTCTTAACAAAAACGTTTAAAAACCGGTGAAAGCCAAGCCAGAGTATGGAATTTTGTTAAATTAAGTACCCCGTCCCAAGTTTTATTAAATACGTGGAACAAGGCACGAAATTATGCTTTCGTACTATTTGTTAGTTCTTTTTTGATTTTCGTTAATTCTTTATTGATTGTATACATCACTTTTTCCGTAAACAAATCTTCTGCCATGGAAGCAATCATATCAATTTTCATTCCTTGTGCCATTCCAAACATAGGATGTTCCGCAAAATCACCTAAATACTTTTCCAGAATTGCATTAGCTTCTTTGTTTTCCATCAGCTCATTAAATGTGCAGCGTGTAGAATAAACATCATCGGTGATTTCAATTTCTTCTACCTGGACGTCCTCCAGGTCAGGCATTTGAAACCAGTTAGACACTACGCCGCCTCTATCTTCTTCAGGAGCGCTATAACTTGTATTAGGTTCAGTAACTTTGTTGAAACGAGCAGTGTCCCCAAATGTAACGTCACTTTCGTGCGCAACCACTTTAATTTCATTTAAGCCATTTTGCAAAGGAACATTTTCAAAAACAAAAGTCCGGCCATCACTTGTTTTTGTAGATACTTTAAATCCATTGGCATAAAGTGTCACTTCTTCACAATTAGAGTAAACCTTAACTGTCATTTTATCATCTGGCCGATCTACAAATCGTTTGCTTGTAATATGAACAAACTTTTCATCTGACCAGTTGGCTTTATACATATAGAAAGCATCTTTTTTAATTTTTCGGTCGTAAGTGATTAGCCCTTTGTTATTTCTTCCTTTAACGCCGCCTTCATCGCGAATATTGGCACCAAAATCAAACATGTTCCACACGTAAGTTGACCAAAGAAAAGGACGTTCTTTGAAAATATTCCAAACTGTTTCATGATATAGAGCATGATACTCTTCTGTATAATCTTTTACTTTTGGATCATTGCTATGATATTGTAAAATGCCTTCTGCACCATATTCGGAGATTCCTAATTTGACATGCGGATTGGTTTTGTGGAAGCCATCAATCCAGCCTGCAAAATCTTCTGCTTTTCCTTGGTACCAGCCATAATACTTATTGTAGCCAATAGTATCCGTTACATGGTTATACTCGTCGGAATCTTCCACAAACATTACATTTGCCATTGTTGTTAAACGGGTAGGGTCTTCCTGTTTTGTTAATTGATTTAATTCATTTACCAGTTTTCTAAGTTCAGGCCTCTCGCCACTAATTTGAATTTCATTTTGAATGCCCCAGAAAATTATGGAAGGGTGGTTGAAGTTTTGCCTGATCAATTCAATCATTTGCTGTTTGGCGTTTATGCCTTCTAGCTCGGTTTTAGACATAACCGATATAAACGGTATTTCAGCCCATACGACCATTCCTTCTTTATCACACAAATCATAGAAGTATTGATCATGCTGATAGTGAGCTAATCTGATTGAAGTGGCCCCTACTTCTTTAATTAACTCCATATCTTCATCATGTTCTTTTTTCGTAATAGCCCATCCCATATCTTTGCGGTCTTGATGTCTTGATACCCCATTTAAAGAAAGGTGCTCGCCATTTAAGAAAAATCCTTTTTCGGCATCTACTTCAAAATAGCGTGCGCCAAAAGGAATTGAAAGCTCATCAATGGTATCGTTAAAGCTTACTAGAGATACTTTTGCTTCATATAAATAAGCATTTTTCTTGCCATTCCATAAGGTTGGATTGTCAATTACAACGGGCATTTCTATTTCCTTTGTTTCTCCAGCGGGAAGTGTCACTTCTTTTGCTGCATAAGCTGCAGAGTGGCCGTCTGCGTCCAAAATATCTGCCCAGAGTCTTATTTTTGTGTTTTCTTCACGGTCATTTACTACTTTGGATTTAATCGTTAACAAAGCTTTTTCCTGGCTTACATTTTCTTGGATAACGTAAACTCCTTTTGAGCCATAATCCATTAAATCAAAATGGACTGGGTTTGCAATGACAAGATTAACATCGCGGTAAATCCCGCCGTAAAACGTAAAATCTGCCATTTGGGGGTATACATCATCAACAACCGTGTTATCTACTTTAACAGTCAGCGTATTTTGAGTGCCAAATTCAACAAATTCAGTTATATCAAAACGGAAAATAGAGTAACCACCTCGATGCTGACCCATATGCTCTCCGTTCACATAAACATCTGTAACGCTGTTCGATCCATTGAATTCAATAAATATCTTGTTTCCTTGATCTATTGCATCTAGAAAAAATTCTTTTCTATACCAGCAAGCACCTTTATAAAAATCAAACCCATTTGCTCCGTCAATAGCGTTCCACGTATGAGGGATATTCACAGCTTCCCAGTTACCGGCTTTATAAGTTTTATTTATAGCGTTTACATCATCTTGTTTGGTGAATTTCCACGAATCGTTAATGTTAATTGCTTTCCTCATTGTTTTTCCTCCTCTTTCTATCTTTTCATTACGAAAGATTCCAAGTTAAGCACAGTCAAAACTAAGAGCTACTTTAGTTGATGGCTTAAAGCGATTATAGTACAATGCTAACTTTTGCAATCTCATTATTTTGACTTAATTAGCACATATCATACTTTTTTAAAAAAGAGTTATAATAAAAAAAATGGATAAATGAAAAGGGGAAACTTACAGTGGGAAAATCGGACATTGAGTTTAGTGATTTCAACAAGGTATGCCGCACACTGAATGCGTTTACAAAAATGGATGTAAGGTTAATTGATGAGAATGGAAGGGGAATTTTACAGTTAGTGAATCATATAATACCAGCTTCACTAAAAAACCCTCTCAATGAGTTTGAGATTATTAATGAAACATTAAGAAACAATTTTCCTAATAGTTACTATTATCATATAAATTCGTATGGCCTTGAATACATTGCGTCAGGAATATGGAGAAATAACCGCTTGTATAGCTTTATTTTAATAGGTCCGTTCCTTTCCAGCGTACCAACAGTTGATTTTATAAGCGGGATTATTTCTGTAAACAAACTCCCTGTTAGCGAACGAAAACAGCTGCATGAATTTTATGAATCACTTTCAGTCAGAAGTGGAAATGACTTTCATTACATTGGTGATTTGCTTGTTAATATGTGTGCACATAAACCTATTGATTCACAATTAATCACATCTGATATCCTTAAACCAGCTTTAAACAAAAAGCAGTTACAAGCCGATATTGCAGAAAGCCAAGATATTATAGAATTAAGATATAGCTATGAGAAAAAGTTAATGAATGCTATTGCCAAAGGAGATAAAGATGAGGTAGCCCGTTTATTTCAAGAAAACAGTGACGTGTTAAACATTTCCGACCGAATACCGGAAAGTCCGATCCGATCAGTTAAAAATATATCACTGGTTTTAAATACAGTGTGCCGGATAGCTATTGAACGAGGGGGAGTCCACCCTGTTTACGTTCACACCATTTCAGAAAAGTTTGCCATTTTAATTGAAAGAGCTCCGAATCTGCCTTATTTAAAAAAATTGAGCATTGTTATGATTAATGAGTACTGCGACTTGGTAAAACAATTTTCTACCCGTCAGTACAGCCCGATTGTAAAAAGAGCTATCGACTATATCAATTTAAATTTGGGGAGTTCTTTATCTCTCCAGGCTATGGCTGGTGAAATGCATGTAAACCCTTCACATCTTTCACGTAAATTCAAAACTGAAACCAATATGAGTATCATTGATTTTATTCATGAGAAAAGAGTGGAAGAAGCTAAGCTATACCTGCAAAAGGGAAACATCCCCATTACAGAAATAGCGCTTATGGTAGGTTTCAATGATTTAAATTATTTTACGAGAGTTTTTAAAAAATTTACCTCTATAACGCCATCCCAATATATTAAAAGTAAAGCTTTTAAACATGGAAGCTTTTAAATTTTAAATACGAAAGAAATGTTTTGGCTAACAAGAAGGCAGTAAATATTTTGATGAGCGTTTTGTATAGCTAAAAAAGAAAGCAGCTATCATTCAAAAGACTTCATGATGATCATGAAGTCTTTTTGTTTATTTTTTAGACAATCTAGTAAAACTTACACAAAAGTATAAAAAAGCTCAAAAAAAGAAAGAATGCAATAAAAAGAAAGCAGCAGAGCTTTCAAGAAAAGATGAAGAAAAGCTGAAAATAGAAATTTTTCTAATTAACGGAAGTCATCATCTTTTATAATTTTTACTTGAAGTTTTAATTCTGCTTTTTCCGGTCGAGAAATCAAAAGTTTGCAAAAGTAAAGAAACATTTTTTATTCCTGAAATATTTCAACTGTTCATCAGAAAATCTAATAACAATGTGTTATATGAAAATAATAAAAGAAAGGAAGTGAACGTGTGTTTTCATTTTTTGAACACTCAAAAAAAACCAGCAAAAACTACTCTCCTGAACCACTGCCTAAGACTATTAAAAGCTCTTTATCAGATAATCTTGCACTGTTAAAACAAAAAACAGGCAAAAGTCCCGATATCATTATTCGGTCACTGAAAATTGGCAATCAACCAAAAGTAAAAGCGGCCGTTGTTTATGTGAGTGGGATTGTAGATACTCAGACTATTAACGAATTTTTAATTGAAGTCTTAATAAATTACAAGGAAAAACCCGGAAATGAAGCCGGACAAGAGCTCATTGAGAAAATTGCTGAAGAAGTTGTTTCAGTGGGAAGCATCAAAACAGAAACAGAGTGGAGCAGTCTTTTTGAATCTTTATTGTCAGGAAACGCTCTTATCTTTATTGATGGAGCTGCCAAGGCTCTGACTGCAGGTACAAAAGGAGGAGAAAAAAGGGCTATTCAGGAACCTTCCACCCAATCAACAGTGCGGGGTTCAAGGGAAGGGTTTACGGAATCAATGGAGACAAACATGGCCATGGTGCGCCGGATTATTAAAAATCCAAATTTATGGATTGAGTCCATAAAGATCGGAAACCAAACACGAACGGACGTTTCAATAATGTATATAAATGGCTCTGCGGAAAGCGCTGTTATTGAAGAAGTAAAAAAGCGTTTAAAAAAAATTAAGATCGACAGTATTTTGGAATCTGGATATATTGAGCAGTTAATTGAAGACCAAACGATGAGCCCTTTTCCCACACTTTATTATACTGAAAGGCCGGATATCGTAGCAGGTAATCTTCTTGAAGGAAGAGTTGCTGTTTTCATTAATGGAACCCCATTTACCTTATTGGCACCAGCAGTTTTTGTGCAGTTTTTTCAAGCTTCAGACGACTATTACACTCGGTTTGATATTGCAACGGCAACTCGTTTTTTAAGGGCTTTTATTTTTTTGATTTCTCTTTTAGGACCTGCGACTTTTGTGGCAGCTATCACGTATCATCACGAAATGATCCCGACCACGCTTTTAATTGTCATAGCTGCACAAAGGGAATCAGTCCCGTTTCCCGCCATCTTTGAAGCATTGATTATGGAAGTGACATTTGAAATTTTAAGAGAAGCCGGACTCCGGCTGCCAAAAGCTATTGGGTCCACCGTGTCAATTGTCGGAGGCCTTGTGGTTGGACAAGCCGCTGTGCAAGCCGGAATTGTTTCACCGACGATGCTGATCATTGTGGCCATTACAGCCATTGCCAGCTTTGCAACACCATCTTTTGCCGTTGCAATCTCTGCCCGGCTGCTGAGGTTTGCTTTCATGATTTGTGCTGCGTCCCTTGGTTTTTACGGCATCATGTTGGCTCTTTTTATGATGGTGGCACATTTATGCAGCCTGCGTTCATTTGGTATTCCTTACATGGCGCCATTTGCGCCGTTTATGCCAGGAAATTTAGGCGATACGCTAGTCCGGATTCCATGGTGGTCTATGAAGAAAAAGACACAACTTATGAATCATAAAAATATTCAAGAATCAAAAAACAAGAAATCTCAGTCTTTAAAAACGTAAGTCCAGAAAAATTAAACAGCGGAAAAGGTGAACGAAGTGAAACATAAACGGAGTTTCTTTGCCTTTATTTTGATTAGCTTGACAGTAGTTTCCGGATGCTGGGATAAAAGGGAAATGAATGAACTTGCTTTCGTATCCGCGTTTGCTGTTGATTTGAATGAAGAAGGAAAATATGTTGGCACCTTTCAAATCATTAATCCAGGAAATGTAGCGGGAGGGCTTCAAGGTGGCGGCGGCCAAAATGCTTCCATTACGGTTTATTCAGCTGCCGGAGACAATTTGCTTGAAACAGAAGGCCACGTTTCAATGAAAGTTTCACGAGATCTTTATTATGCCCATACTAACCTGATCATAATTAGCGAAAAAGTAGCAAGTGAAAAAGGAATAACAGAATTATTTGATCTTTTTGAGAGAGCTCGTGAATTCAGAACAACTACAAATGTAGTGCTTACCAGAAACTCATCAGCAGAGGAAATGCTCAGTGTTTTAACAGAAAAAGATAAAATACCAGCTGAGCAAATAGTCAACAACTTAAAAGGGGCAGAAGAGTCACAAGGTGAATATCAAAAAATCACAATTGATAACGTGATTAATTCTCTTATTACGTCTGGAAATGAGCCTTTGATAAGTGCGTTTTCCATTAAAGGAGAACCAAAGAAAGGAACAAAGATGGAAAATATTCAAGCATCTCAGCCAGAAGTGAGAATGGAACCAAACGGACTAGGCGTTTTTAAAAATGGAAAGCTGATTGATTGGTTGGAAGGAGAAACAGCTAGAGGAACACTATGGGCAACAGATAAAGTTCAAGCAACCAGTTTGAACATCACATGGAAAAATAAAAAAGACGCCATTGCCTATCAAGTAGTCCGCCAAAAAACAAAAATCGCAGCTCAATTAAAAAAGGATCGACCCAAAATATCGATTAGTGTTCGGGCAGAAGGAAGGATAGCCGAGGTTAGTGTGTCTTCGGACCTTACCAATCCACACACATTGGCCGCTATTGAAAAAGAAGTGGCAAAAGAAATAAAAGAGGAAATAGAAAAAGCCATCTACCACGCTCAAATTAACAAGTCAGATACCTTTGGCTTCGGTGATGCTATTCACCGGTCCCATCCAGATAAATGGAAAAAAATTAAATCCGAGTGGAACAACGAGTACTTTCCTTCTTCTGATATAGAAGTAAAGGTTGAAGCATTTATTAGGCGTACAGGCTTGCGGACGAATTCTTATCTCTCAGATCTTGAGCAGTAGACCTGTTTAAACAGAAAGGGGGAAGTCCCATGGAGAAAGCACAGATTAATTTATATCAGCTGTTTGTTCTTCTTGTTTTATTCGAACTGAGTACCATACTAGCTCCTTTAGGAATAGCGGCAAAACAAGCCGCCTGGCTATCAATTTTAATTGGAATGATAGGTGGCTTGGTCTTATTTTTAGTTTACTACCGCCTTTATTGTTATTATCCTGACGTAATGCCAACGGAGTACATGCAAATACTGCTTGGCCGTTTTTTGGGAAGCGTTTTAGCTTTTCTCTATATCCTATATTTTTTATATCTTGCAGCAAGAGTACTTCGCAATTTTGGAGAAATGTTATTGATACTTGCTTATCCTGTAACTCCGTTGTTTATTCTTAATGCAGGATTAGTTGTTGTAACTGTGTATACAGTCCGAAAAGGGATCGAGGTATTAGCCAGGACAGGAGAACTATTTGCTATAGTGATTTTTTTTCTGGCGGCGTCTTCGCTTCTCCTTATTGTTTTAACAGGATTAATTAAAGTAACCAATCTTCAACCGATGATGGAAGTCGGCATGGGGAAAATTCTAGAAACAGCTTTTTCGGAAACGTTAATGATACCATTCGGAGAACTTATTGTATTTACCATGATCTTTCCTTACGTAAACGTAAACCACTCAAAAAAACTGAGAAAAGCGGGTCTTATGGCTATAGGGTTCAGTGGCATTGTTTTAGCTTTTACGATGGCCATTAATATTAGTGTTATGGGTGTTAGTATAGTTTCACGGTCACCTTTTCCGCTTCTTTCAACTATTCGATCAATTGAAATAGCGGGTTTTTTAGAGCGCCTCGATGTTTACTTTATGATGGTCTTAATTATCGGCGGATTTTTTAAGTTTAGTATTATTTTGTATGGAGCAGCCACAGGTACTGCTGACTTGTTTAAGATCAAAGAAACTTCTCGATTAATTTACCCGCTTGGTTTTATCGTGCTAATGTTTTCTTTGGCAATGGCGAGCAGTTACCCTGAACATACTTACAAAATACTGCACAGCGATGCTGTCTTATTTACCACATCAATTCCTTTTTTGGTTGTTATACCAATTATGCTGCTTGTGATAGCATTTTTTAAAAATAGATAAACTTTAATACGTTTTTAAAAGGGTGGTCCCATTGAAAATACTTTGGATTGCAGCTCTACTGCTAGGCCTGCTGTTAAGTTACGCTGTTGGTTTAAATTATGTGTTGGGTTTTAACTTAAACAAATCACTAGCAAAGACAATGAATCCTTTTCGAGTAATGGAAATTGCTGAATTTATCGTTTTTCTTGTTCTTATCTTTTTTTTATTTTTAAACCCGGTCCGCACTTTTTTCAAAAAAGAAAAAAAATAATAATGCAGATAAGTACAGGGCAGTTAAACTATTCTGCTTCATATAAGGGAAGCCCAGAAGAACAAGGTTTCCCTTACTAAGTACAGTATTATTTTACGTGCTCATCAAATTTCACAACAAAGTCTATTGCTTTGAGTTCATTGGTTAAATCGTACAAATAATTTTTAACAGCTTCCACTAATTTTGCATTAGTAACAAATTTTCTAGAATTGAAATTCTTTGAGTCACTATTTTAATTGAATTTCCAGTTCTGCAATGTTGAAGTATGGAAGATAGAAAAGGATTCTTTCATTAGAGAAAAATCAAAACATGTGTATAGACGTTGGTTATTTAATTGTTTTGACCAGTGGATTTAAATTTGTGGCTAATTTCTGGATCCTTTTTATTGGCTCAGGAATTTAACAGAAAAGGAACTTGTGCAGGAAGCAAGATTGAGGAACCAAAACTTAGTAGTGCAAAAGGGAAGAACAAGTATTACTACAGATGATTACTGTTTTTTAGCCGTTTCCCTTATTAAATAATCCATTTGTTTTTGCATAGCTGTTAATTGTTTTTGAAGAGAAGCGGAACTTTCTTGTTCCCGATACTCATTGTTTGTCAATCCTTCTAAAGTTAAAAGGGCAGCAAATGTGGTTACAGCATCAGCTAAAGTGATAAGTGCTGAAGAAATAACTGCGAGTTTAGCTGCACTTATTTCAGAAGTTACAAAAGAGTTTTCTTTCTGCACATCTGTTGAGCGACGTTGGTTCACCGTATTCCCTCCTGAAAGGTACTAAGTAATAACTTTTTTATTTTATGCAAAAAGAGACTCGGGGTGATAAGAAAGGTGGTGTATGGTCAAGCGCCTGAATACCGGTAAGCCGTCAGCCAGCAAAACGGTTATCAGGACCGATAAGGTAAGGCGGTTTTGCCTGACGGCGTTTTTTTTTTTGCGCTGCCCCCCAAGTGCTATAGCTATACGCCTTTACTCCTGTCCTAATCTTCCTCTTTTTTATTTTTGTAAAAGCATTAAAAAGAGCCATCTTAGAAGCAATATAAAAAGCTGGTGTACTTATTACAGGATTATTTTCCTGATTACAAAGGAAGTATCGATTTTTAGGAGAATAGATAGAATATAAAGGAATTTTACGAAAAACTTTCAGGTTCATAGTCCTTTTTACGGGGAAATAACTGTAGAATAAGCAGGTGAGAAAAGGTGAAGTTATTTTGTTCAGTAAAATCGAAAACCAATAATGAGCAAGGCATGGCGCTTATTA
>JAPSKG010000059.1 GCA_031177795.1 Domibacillus sp. | reverse complement strand
TCACACCCGTTCCCATCCCGAACACGGCAGTTAAGCTCTTCAGCGCCGATGGTAGTTGGGGGTTTCCCCCTGTGAGAGCAGGACGCCGCCAGGCAAACCAAAAGAACAGCAGCCGCTGTTCTTTTTTGTATAGGAATCATCTTCCAGGAAAAAGGCTGAATTTTCAGGGAAACCTATAAGTGAAACAGCAAAAAAAGCACCAAGTTTTTTTGAAAATAGTGTAATAAGAAAAAATAAAAACAATGGATCACAATTTTTTTAATGGTCTGCTATAACAAAAATAAAAATAGCCGAAGTAACAACAGAAGTCCTCTTAATAAAATTCCGCAGAAAATTTACTGTTTTTTTCAAATTATAAAAATTACCTAACAATTTTGTTTGGTAAATGGATTTATTTATTTTTCTGAGGTGAAATTTTGGAAAATAGATTGACACCTTTCATAAAAACATGATATAACCGTATTAAGATATTTTAGTGCATAAAAGCATAAAAGCATAAAAGCGCGAAAGTAAAAAAGCAAGCTGATAAATAAGCAGGAGAATTGGGAGGAAGTTATTATTATGGAAAACAACAGCAAAATTATAGACTGTACTATTCGTGATGGTGGTTTAGTTAACAATTGGGATTTTAGCGTCGAGTTTGTTCAAGACTTGTACAATGGCTTAAGTGCATCAGGTGTTGAATATATGGAAATCGGCTATAAAAATTCTGCAAGGCTTTTAAATGCCACTGAGCCTAATCCATGGAGATTTCTTGATGATAACTTCCTGAAAGAAATTATTCCTGAAAAAAAATTCACAAAACTTTCTGCTCTTGTTGATATCGGGCGCGTAGATCCAAATGACATTTTGCCGCGAGAAGAAAGCATGTTGGACATGATTCGGGTAGCTTGCTACATCCGTGAAGTAGATAAGGGATTGGAACTTGTCCAAATGTTCCATGACTTGGGCTACGAAACGTCACTTAATATTATGGCTTTATCTAGCGTGCCTGAACACCAGCTAATTGAAGCGTTTGAAATGGTGAAACAAAGCCCGGTAGATGTGGTTTACATTGTAGACTCTTTTGGAAGCTTAGAACCTGCAGACATTGAACATCAAGTGAAAAAGTTTAAATCAATGCTGCCTAACAAACAACTTGGAATTCATACGCATAATAATTTGCAATTGGCTTTTGCCAATACATTAACTGCACTTCGCAATGGAGTAACATTCCTTGATTCTTCTGTTTATGGAATGGGGCGTGCGGCTGGAAATTGTAACACAGAACTTCTTGTAAGCTACATTCCAAAACCAAGCTATGAAATGAAGCCTGTTTTAGGCGTGATTGAAAAGCATATGTTAGAAATGCGCCAAAAATGGGAGTGGGGTTACATCATTCCTTACATGATTTCAGGAATTTTAAACGAACATCCGCGTGTTGCGATGGCTTACCGTGATAGCGAAGACCGCGACAAGTTCGTAAACTTTTATGATAAAGTGACTTCACCTGAAGCGGCCCCGGCTCCGGCATCAAAATAAGTTAAATGATTAAGGCACCTCTTAAATTGAGGTGCCTTTTTTCCATTTCAATTAAATAAAAATAATAAAGCATGGGTTTTTGTTTCGTTGTTCCCCATTTTCATCTTTTCTAACTTTTTTATTCTTTTGAAATATGACAAAGTAATGAAATTAAATGTAGAAGCATATTATATAGGAACAAAAAAGGTAAAAGGTGAGGAGGGTGCGCAATGCAGTCTGATAAAGTTGTAAGCCTTTACAAGGTAATACCTCCATTAGTGATAGGTGGACTGGTTTTGTTGTTAAGCTTTTATTTATGTATTCTTGTGGCTCCAGTTTATATTTACTTACTTCCGGTATTTTCCGTTTGCTTGTTTACCTCATTTTATGCGTTTTACCGCGCAGACAAAGAAATAAAAAACAAAAACATTAAGATAGCGTTTCCTTTTTACAAAGGAAGTCAGATAAGTTATCTAGTTTTTTTTCTTTATTTATTAAGTGTCTCTTTTATTTTCTTGCCAGTTTATTCACAAGGGGGAAATTTTTTTATTTGGTTTTGCGCGCCGCTAGCTGTTTTATGCCTGGCAGCATGGTACCAAGCAAGAAAAGGGTTCAAGAAATTAACAGCTGAAGAAAAACAGTTAGAAAAGAAAATAAATTGATAAGCAAACAAAACGGTTGCTTATCACTTGCAAGAAAAGTTGCACAAAAATCCTCCTGCCACTTAAATGAGAGCGAGGGTTTTTTTAGTTCCATGAAAAAAATCAATTAAAAAGCCAACTCTCTTTTATTTCATTGAGAGTTGGCTAGTTTTCCTTGAGTAAATAAAAATTAGTGTTTCTCTAAATAAGCAAGAGCTGCAGAAAGCAGAACTTTCGCTGCCATCAGTATTGATTTCTCATCAATATCAAATTTAGGGTGATGATGCGGATAAATGGCGTTTTTTTCTTGTGAGCCAGCACCTGTAAAGAAAAAAGTGCCAGGTACTTTTTGCAGGTAATAAGAAAAGTCTTCCCCGCCCATTATTGGAGCCATTTCTTTTACATTTTTTTCTCCAACAACCGGAATGGCACTTTGAACAAGCAATTCTGTTTCTGGCAGGTGATTGATAACAGCAGGATAACCTTTAGAGTAACGGAAATCATAAGAAGCCCCACCTTGTTCACAAACAGATTTTATTACGTTTTCCATTTGTTCCATAATAAAGTCTTGAATGTTTGTGTCGAACGTTCGAACGGTTCCTTCAATTACTGCTTTATCCGGAATAACATTAAAAGAGTTGCCTGCATGAAATGTTGCTACTGTTAAAACAGCAGGTTGAAGAGGGTCAATTCGGCGGCTAATAATTTGCTGCAGCTGCTGGACAATAGACACTCCAAGAGCAATTGGATCAATAGTATCATGAGGCGTAGCGGCATGGCCGCCTTTCCCCAAGACAGTAATTTCAAAACGATCGGCCGCAGCCATAATCGGGCCGCTTCGGAAACCAATTTCACCTGAAGGAATCATTGACCAAATATGTGTTCCGAAAATAGCATCTACGCCGTTCAGGCATCCGTCTTCAATCATCGGTTTAGCTCCGCCGGGCGTAATTTCTTCAGCAAATTGATGAATAAGCACAATATTTCCGGATAGCTCGTTTTTCACCTCTGATACAGCTTTTGCAATGGCAAGCAAAGCAGCGGTGTGGGCATCATGCCCGCATGCATGCATTACACCAGGTACTTTAGACTTGTATTCTACTTCTTTTTCATCTTGAATAGGAAGCGCATCAAAGTCTGCTCTAAGTGCCACCGTTTTTCCAGGTTTACCTCCACGAATTAAACCGATAACACCGTTTCCGCCTACACCAGTTTTTACTTCAAGTCCCAGATTGGTTAAATACTCAGCAATCTTTGCAGGTGTTTTTTCTTCGTGAAAAGATAACTCGGGATACTGATGAAAATAACGCCGTAATTCAACCATTTCGGGAAAAAGCTGTTCAAGCCGTTCTAATAAATTGTTCATAAAAATTCCTCCAATAAAAAACAGTTAACGTTAGAATTCTTTTGGTAGTCAGGTTAGAGGTTTAACCGAAAAGAAATCTAGCATATTTTAATATAAAAGACGCATTTGAAATAAAAAGACAGTAAGTATAGTTGTTACACTTTTGGTTGTATGGCTATGTAACTCTTTTAAGAATAAAAAAGTAGCTTTTCTTATTAAAGGGGCCTTTCATGTCCATTACGCCAAGTACGGTATTCTGATCAATTTTCCGGAAAATGTCGATTATTCCGTGCTGGTCATATATCATCGCTGCGCTTACTTTTCCTTTATATTCAAGCATGCGAAGCCTGGCTTTGGCTTTTTTTGTTTTAATAAACAATGATAAAAAAGGAAAAACACTTTTTATCAGCCATTTTGGCAAGCAAAATATTAAAGGTATCATAGGTATACGTCCAGGATTTACATTAAATAAATCGCCGGTGCGCTTTTGAAACAATAAAGGAAAAACCGTTTCATCATCCACAAACTCTTTGCCAAACCAATTAACGGAATCAAGCAATCCATCCATTGGGTGATTTGTTTTTAAACCTTGCCCTTTCCAGCTTCCGATCATAAAAGGGATATCAACAGCTTCCAATTGATCGAAGAAATCAAAAGCTTCTTTTTGCGTAAGCACTTCTTTTTCTAAGAAAGCTTGCGGTTTTTCTTTTTTATTCATCGTTCACTCCTTATTTCTCTCGAGAGGTTTAAAACAAATGGAGCTTTTACATATCCGTAACTTAGTATACCAAGCGAAAAAGCAAATCACAAAATGGTAAAGGTCATTTTGATAGTACATGCTGTATTATTTATTTGCTGAAGCACATTGAATAAATGCATGAAATAGTACATAAAACCGAAGCTGAGAAAGGATTTTTCATTTTATCTATCACCATTAAAAGACCGGGCAAAGAATTTTTTGGGAAATGCGGAAAGCAAAGCTGAAAAAAAGAAAGGGCTGTTTGACAAACAGCCCTTTCTTTTTATTTTTTCAATTCGTGGCCCATTCCTTTTAAAAAGTGAAGGCCAAATCCAATTGCCCGGTTGATGTCAGGGTCCTTTAATGACTTAGCCAGTTCAAATAGGCTTATCTTTTGATCGGTTTTAGCGTATTTGCTTGCTGCTTCAATCCCTTTTACTGCACTGCTGCTCAGCTTTGCTGTCAGTTCAGGATCAACTTGTGTCATTGCGGCCCCGGCACTCATTACGTGGTTAATGAGGTTTTTGACTGGTTCACGGGATACTTGCCCGATAGCAATATGCGCAATTTGCTCTTTTGCTTTCATCATTGACTCAGCTGCTTCTAACATGCCGGAGTGATGAAGTTCACCGGCGATGCCGAGCAGCTTTTCAATAGCTTTATCATGAGTTGCAAGCAACGTCTGCAGTTCGTCCAGCTTTTGCTGCTGCAGTTCTTCAGCTGACTGTTGTTTTTTTGTAATAGATGTAATGGGTGCTGCCATCTTGCAACCTCCTTATTTTGTTGTTAAATGTACGTAGCCCGGACGGTTCCATTTACGTTCTACTTCCACGCCGTTTTGCGGATGGCGTTTTTTATTGCGCGGATTAGTCGAAGGAAGCGGACTTTGTCCTCCTTCTTTACGCAAAACTTCCATACGCACTTTTGTTTGTTTATAAGCTGGCGTGTTAGTACGCTTGTCAACTGCAGGGCCCGTTAAGAAATTAATGGCCGAGTTTTTATCCACCGAGTTCATTGGCAGGTACAACTCATTTTCTTTTACCCGGTCTGTCACAAGCGCCGGAAGCTTCAGTGCCCCGAAAGGAGAAACCAGGCGGACAAGCGAGCCGTCTTGCACACCGCGTTCTTTGGCAAGTTCAGGTGAAACTTCAACAAAAATCTCAGGCACTTTTGACTGGATGCCTTTTGATTTGTTTGTCATATTGCCTTCATGGAAGTGTTCTAGCATCCTCCCATTATTAATGTGAAGGTCATATTCTGCCGGAAACTCTGCTGGTTCAACCCAATCCGAGAGGGCAAAGCGGGCTTTTTTATCAGGGAAGTTAAATCCGTCTACATAAAGAAGAGGTGTGCTTTCGCCTGTAAAGCTGCCCCACAAAAAGCTGTTCCAGCCTTCAAGTACTTCATAGCTGGCGCCTCCGAAAAGAGGAGTTAGCTTTACCATTTCGTCATAAATTTCACTTGGATGATTGTACGACCAGTTTTGGCCAAGGCGGCTTGCCACTTCTTGAATAATCCACCAGTCTTGCTTAGCTTCTCCAAGTTCAGGAAGTGCTTGATACAACCTTTGAACACGGCGTTCTGTATTCGTAAACGTTCCATTTTTCTCAAGGGAAGGAACGCCTGGCAAAACAACGTCCGCATATTGAGCCGTTCTAGATAAGAAAATATCCTGCACCACAAAAAAGTCGAGTTTGGAAAGAACATCGTGTACATGATTTGAATTGGAGTCTACAAGAGCCATATCTTCTCCAACAAGATACATTGCTTTCATCTCGCCTTTATCAATAGAAGCAAGCATTTGGATGTTATCAAGGCCAGGCTTTGCGTCAATTTCCACACCGTAAGCTTCTTCAAATTTTGCCCGTGCAGCGTCATCTGTAATGTGCTGGTAGCCAGGAAGCCAGCCTGGAAGAGTTCCCATATCGCAGGCACCCTGCACATTGTTATGTCCGCGAAGCGGATAAGCGCCAGCGCCTGGACGGCGGTAGTTTCCTGTTGCAAGAAGCAAGTTTGAAATGGCAGCAGAGGTATCAGAGCCACCTGTGTTTTGCGTAACACCCATTCCCCAAAGAATACAAGTGCCATCCGCATCCCGAATCAATTTTGCGATTTGGATAAGGGTTTCTGTTGAAATACCTGTTATTTTTTCTGCATACTCAAGTGTGTATTTCTCAAGAACTTCTTTATAGTCATCAAAGAAGTTAACGTTTTCATCAATGAACTTTTGATCTTGCCAGCCTTGGTCGATAATGTATTTTGTTACAGCCATCAGCCAAACTTGGTCCGTCCCTTGTTTAGGACTGATAAAAAGATCGGAGCGCTCTGCCATTTCATTTCTGCGAAGATCAGCTACAATCAGTTTTTGTTCATGAAGCTTGTGAGCTCGTTTTACGCGAGTTGCCAGCACGGGATGGCCTTCTGCCGGGTTTGCCCCAACAATAATAACAAGGCCTGCGCTTGCGATATCTTTAATTGTACCTGCATCGCCGCCCATTCCTACCGTGCGGAATAAGCCGTCTGTTGCCGGTGACTGGCAGTAGCGTGAGCAGTTATCCACGTTGTTTGTTTCAAATACCTGGCGTGCCAGTTTTTGAATCACATAGTTTTCTTCATTTGTAATTTTGGAAGAAGAAATAAAGCCAACTGACCCTTTCCCATGCTGCTCTTTAATCGAACCGAGTCTGCTTGCCACTAAATCCAGCGCTTCTTCCCATGAAGACTCAACAAACGTGCCGTTTTTGCGAATAAGTGGCTTTGTAATGCGCTTATCGCTGTTAACGAAATCCCAGCCGAATTTTCCTTTAACACATGTGGAAATCGCATTTACCGGGGCATCTGAAACTGGCTGGACTTTTAAAATCTTGCGGTCTTTTGTCCATACTTCAAACGAGCAGCCAACACCGCAGAAAGTACAAACCGTTTTTGTTTTTTTCGTGCGGGTATCACGCATTGCCGCTTCCACTTCTGAGATGGCAAAAATACTGCTGTAACCAGGTTCCACATCTTTAATAAAGTCCACCATCGGATCGAGCATATCTTGTTTAATGCCGGTCATAAAGCCTGCTTCACCAAGCATGGATTTTTCCATTAATGCATTGCAGGGACAAACAGTGACGCATTGACCGCATCCTACACAAGAAGATTCATTAATCGCAACACCTTCATCCCAAATAACTCGTGGACGTTCAGCTTCCCAATCAATGGAGAGTGTTTCATTTACCTGAAGGTTCTGGCAGACTTCCACACATTGGCCGCAAGCGATGCACTGATTTGGGTCATAGCGGTAAAAAGGGTGGGACATATCAACCATACTTACATCACATTTTGGTTCATATGGATACTTTTGATGTTCAATTTCCATCATTTCTGCTGTGTTATGCAGCTTGCAGTTTCCATTGTTATTGTCACACACTGTGCAATAAAGCAAATGATTTTCGAGAATCCGGTCCATTGCTTCTGTTTGAGCTTCTTTTGCGCGAGTAGAAGCTAGCTCAACATTCATTCCATCATGAACTTTTGTTGAACAAGAGCGAACAAGCTCACCATTTATCTCAACAATACATGTATCACAAGTTTGAATAGGATCAACTTCCGGAACATAACAAATCTGCGGATGCGAAAATTGATTTTGATTAATCACTTCAAGAACAGTGGAGCCAGGCGCTGCTTTTATTGCCTGTCCATTAATCATGATGTTTATCATTTAACGACGGCCTCCTTAAAATAAAAAAACTCCACTACAAAGACAGCGCGCATGTAAAAGGGCACGAGATCTTTATAGTGGAGTAGCTTTTAGCAGGGTATACTAAAGAACCAACCCATATGGATATGTAAGAAAAGATAAACTCACAACAATTTTTGTATTATCAATTCATCTTTCTTTACTATTATATTATGGTTAAAGAAAAGAAACAATGTGTTCTGAAAATATCATGAGAGAGGTAAGAAAATGTCTGATAAAATAAATGCATTTAATAACATTGTGCGAAAACTGCGAAAAGAGTTGTTTGGGAAAGGACCGGAGAGGATTCAAAGTGTTTTTGTGGATAACATGGCCATTACAACTTTAAATGGCAACTTAACACCAACAGAAAAATTTATTGCGAAAACACCGGAAGGAAAAGAAATGGTTCATGCTGCACGAACAAAGCTTATCCAGGAAGTTTACAAGGAAAAGCCTCCTGAAGGACTAGAGGAATTAATAGGGGCAAGGCTTGTCCATTTATTCTCAGACATTAAAGTAGAAGAAGATATAGCGATTTCAGTGTTTGTATTTGATAAAAACATTACTTGACCGCATCTTTAAGCACATTGAAAAAAGGCAGCTAATAGAGCTGCCTTTTTTAATGGAAAGTTGAGCTTAAACCGTTGAATGCAACTTTATTATGAAAAGTGTATTAACTTATAGTTTTATCGGAAAATAACTCAATGTTTTTCCATTTGCCAAATCGATAGTAACATAACGAGAAAACACTGCTTACAACAAAACTCACTCCCATGCCGAAAGCAATGCCGTTTGCTCCTATTAGAATAGAGCTAAAATAAGTGAAAGGATAGCGTAAAGCCCAAAAAGAAATGATATTTAAAATTAATACTTGATACATGGCACCTGATGCTCTGACAATGCCATTTAAAATAAAGTTTAGACCGATGAATGGGTAAAAGAAAGCAATGATTTTTAAATAATCTGCACCAAATTTAACAGCTTCTTCTTTTTGGATAAATAACTTAACCGCATGTTCGGCCAAAAGAAAAACCAATACAGCAATAATGGTCATTACAATAAAGTTGTAAAAAATTCCATAAAGCGCAATTTGCCGGATGCGGTTCCAGCGGTGGCCGGCAATGTTTTGGCCGGCCATACTGTTTACGGCTGTTCCAAGAGCGAGTGCAGGAATTATAATTAAACTGTCTAGTCGCTGGGCTGCCCCAAAACCAGCCACTACAAAAACACCAAATGAATTAACAACTGTCATAATGGCTGTGATGCCAGCGTAAATAACCATCATTTGCAGGCCTGCAGGGATGCCTAGTTTTAAAATAAGAAAAATCTCTTCTTTTTTTGGAAATGTTGGAACTGAAAAAGGAATGGATCCTTTTCGCATAGTGAAAAAAATGCTTAGCAAAAAGGAAATTCCCTGTGAAGCAACTGTAGCATAAGCGGCTCCTTCAATACCAAGATTAAGGATAGAAATAAAAATAGGGTCTAAAATAACATTTAGCAAAACTGCTGCAAAAACAAATAATAAAGGTGTTTTGCTGTCGCCAAGAGCTTGTAAAACTGTGCTTATAAAATTGTAGCCAAACAAAAAAAGAATTCCTGCAAAATGAATGCGCAAATATAAAACCGAGTCCGATATCATTTTGGCAGGGGTGTCCAGCCAAATGACTATTGCTTCCGAATAAATAAAGCCAATCATACCCAACAGTAAAGAGAAAAAAGTTAAGAAAACAACAAATGCATTTAAATAGCTTTTTAAACCTGCATCACTTTTTTTGTTTCGTTGTTGAGATAAAATGGTTAAAGCAGCGTTGCTTATTCCCAAAACAAAAGAAAGAACACTTAAAATAACGATTGTGGAAACCGTAACGGCTCCGAGGGCGTTTGCTCCTAACAAATTTCCAACCCAGAGGCTATCTATAAATTGATAAGAAGCTTGAAGCAAGTTTGCCAGCATAATAGGAGCTGAGAAAAAAAACAGTTGTTTAAAAATGTTTCCTTTTGTGAAATCCAATTGCCGCAATTTTTTAACTCCTTTTTATTTTTTTCTTTCCCAATTTAGCATAGAATAGGTTATTTATTCAGTGCTCCTGCTTATTCATTAATCTGAAGCATGACCAGGGTGGAAAATAAGGAAGGGTTAAAGAAAAGTAATCAACATATACAAATTAAAGATAAAACGAGAATTTCATGGTAAATAAATCCTTCTTGGAAAAGAGGGTTGTACCAAGTGAATTTCTATGTTAAATTAAAAAACCCGCGTCAGTTAGCAATGAAAACATCTTTAATTAATGGATTGCTCACAAACGTTAAAATAAATAAAGAATTTTATCAGTGAAAAACATTAAAAAACATTGACTTTTAAAAAAGAATGCGATATGATTAATTAGCTGTCGGAGATGACAGCAACATAATGAGAGACATTGACCTTTGAAAACTGAACAAAATAAACGCCAACGTTAATTTATTAGTTTTATTTA
>JAPSKG010000058.1 GCA_031177795.1 Domibacillus sp. | reverse complement strand
TGATATATGAGGAGCCGGTTGAAGAAAAGTCCTGTTCCCTATTTTTCTATCAGGATTCTTTTTTTGTGCGCAACAGACGGACACACCTTTTTGGTTTTTGTCCACTCTAAAAGGACACAGCCTTCCAAGTAACCAGCAATCTATCCGCCAGCACTCCCTATTATTATATTTATATAGCGAACGGAAGGGCGGGGGAGGTTACGGAATGTTATTTTAAAATAATTAAGGCTAAAGACCTTGAAAATAACAGGGAAAAAATCAAGCTGCCCCTTCATTTTTCAAAAGAAAAAGAAAGAAAAGTTCCAGGAAGAAAAACAAAGTTTCCCTTGCACACTGCAAGCAACCGATCAAAATCGCATTTTAAAAATGTACCATACCAGTGATTGAACAGCAAGGTGATGTCAGCATGTTAACAGCAAAATCTAACAGGCGGGTTGTAAGTGTTTTTGGGAAACTCGTTTTTTTCTTTCGGGAGACAAGCGAGGAAAGTTTTTGCAATCAATTTCGATGCTTCTAATTAAAAAGAAATTCTCATTGTTTTAAAAAAGGAAAAAAGCCTGCTCCATTTAAACAAATCGAACAAGCTTTTTCTTTTAAACTTTTTTCTCTGGCTTAAGACGATAACATGCACAAACTTGTTTTCTTACGGCAAATTCACACCGCGTGAAGATACATACAAGGTATACCACTCGTCCCGGCTCATTTCTACATTCACCGCTTTGGCAGATGCACGAATTCGTTCCGGGCTGGTTGTGCCGATGACCGGCTGAATCAACGCTGGATGCTTCATTAGCCAGGCCAGCACAATCGCTTCAGTTGTCGTTTCTTTTTCTCTTGCCATTTTTTTCACAAGCTCCGCCGTTTCTTTTACCGAACTCGGTTTTCCTTCCAGCACTGCACCGGAATACATGCCTTGTGCAAGCGGTCCCCATGCTTGAATTTGAATGTTTTCCATCTGGCAATATTCAAGCGTTCCTTCCGGAAACACCGTTTCACAAAATTCCGGCTGATTCACATGAACTCCAGCGTCAAGCCAGCCGATTTTATGCAAGCTCATCTCCAGCTGGTTAACAACAAGCCGGTCACTGATTGCATGCTGAAGAAGCTTCATTTGCCCCGCACTCATATTCGAAACGCCAAAGTAACGCACTTTCCCGGAAGACTTCAGCATATGAAACGCCTCTGCCACTTCTTCCGGTTCCATTAATGCATCCGGGCGATGCAAAAGCAAGGTATCTAAATGTTCTGCGTCAAGGCGTGATAAAATCCCATCTACTCCATTTAATATATACTCTTTTGAAAAATTGTAACGCGTCGGCAATCCTGCTTCTTTATCAGGAAACGTAATGCCTGTTTTGGACTGAATCACTATTTCATCACGCAAGGAAGGGCGTTCCTTCAATACCCGCCCAAATACTTCTTCCGCTTTCCCATACGCGTAAATATCTGCATGGTCAAACATGTTTATTCCAGATTCAAGCGCGGCATCTATTGCCTCGTGCGCTTGTTTTACATGCTCCGCAGTAACCGCATCCCGGTTCCAGCCGCCGCCAAACCCCATGCAACCGAGCACAAGCCGGCTCGCATTTAATCCATGTTTTGCAATCGGTAACTTTTTCAAGCGATCATCCCTTTCTTCATTATGTACACCCTTTCATTACAGCATAAAACCGCCCAAAATGCGATTCGGACGGTTTACGCAAAACTCTAGCTATTTACTTTTACGCTTTTTCTTCATGGCTAACCTGCCACTCGATGCCAAACTGATCACGCACTTTTCCATACGCCTTGCTCCAAAACGTTTTTTGAAGCGGCATATGCACTTCACCGTTTTCAGCCAGTCCATTAAAGTAAGAACGAAGCTTTTCTTCGTCCGCGCTAACTACTGCCAGGCTGATTGCCCCGCCAGACTGATACGGCGTGCCCGGAAATGTATCCGAAAACAAAAGCACCGTGCCTTCTATTTCTAAATTCGCATGCATGATCCGTTTTTTTGCGTTTTCCGGCAGCGGGTAATCGGGATTCGGCGGTGTATCGCCAAACCGCATTTTTTTCGCCGGACCCGTTTGAAACACTTTTTCATAAAACGCTAATACGTCTTCACAATTTCCGTCAAAAACAAGATACGGCTGAATCGCCATTTAAATCACTCCTACTTTTCCATAGTCTACAAACCCCAATTAAAAACGTGTGTTCCCCAAAAACTATAACAACAAAAAAGAAAAAGCACAATAAAAGGACAAACTTTTCAGAAATTTAAATAAGAGAACGCTGTTGACTACCGGCCTCCGGTTACATTAATAACGGAATGTTTCACTTTTTTTAAGTTTCTCCACTGTCGGAATATCCGCAGGTGCCCATTTTAATTCATCGATCCGGTTACGTGAAACCCAGCGTAGTTCTGCATGTTCTTCTGCCGTTGGTGTTCCTTCCAGGATTTGAGCTTTATATGTCAGTAAATTAACAATAACTGACTCGTATTCATATGTAACTTCTTCAATTTTCTCTCCTATTTTAATGTTGCACGCCAACTCTTCTTGAATTTCTCTTTTTAAGCTTTGCTCCGGCGTTTCACCGTTTTCTATTTTCCCGCCAGGAAACTCCCATAAATTTGGCAATGTCATTTCAGAAGATCGCAATGCGCAAAGGATTTCTTTTTTCTCGTTTTCAATTACAGCTCCAACAACCCGGATTGTTTTTTTCATTTTTATTTGCTCCTTCTGTTAAATAAAAACTGTGAACAACAAAACTTTCTTGATGAAGTTTATGTTTTAGTTTATTTTTTTAGCGGTTCTTTTTCTTGTAATGTTTTTCAAGATAAAGATGATGGCATCATTTTATGTTCAAAGAAAGGTATCTTTAATTGAATTTTTTCTGCTGCAACAAAATTGTGGAGCTTAATTCAGAAAAACAACTACTCAATCTGCTGGCAGTAGCCGGGCCACATGCCTGATCGGCCCGCTGCAGCTCTTTTTGCTTTATATAAAAGAAAAAGCACCTGTCCACAGCTTCGATAACGCAGCAGGGACCAGCACTTTTTAAAGTCCGTATTCTCTCATTTTGTTGTAAAGCGTGCCGCGGGAAATGCCTAACAAAGCAGCAGCAGCTGATTTATTGCCGTACGTTTTTTGCAATGCTTCTTTAATGGCAGTTGCTTCATCATTTTTAATGGGAAGGGCAATGTTTTCAGGCAAATGGTCTTTCGTCATAACCGGCCCGCTGCCGAGCAATATGCACCGCTCAATTACATTGCGGAGTTCACGGACGTTTCCGGGCCAGTCATATTGGAGAAGCATTAGTTCAGCTTCAGGACTGATGCCGTCTATTTGTTTGTTGTATTTAGAGCTAAACTCTTGTACAAACGAGCGGGAAAGCGCAAGAATGTCATCTTTTCGGTTTCGCAACGGCGGGATGTCAATGGCAATAGCCACGAGCCGATCAAATGAAGCTGGCAGAATGGAGGCCATAATCAGCCGCGTTCCGTTAAGAGAGGCAAAAAGCTTTTCGCGCAAAGGTTCCGGCATTTTATCAATGTTTTCAATAAAGAGCGTACCGTTAGTTGCTTGCTCTAGCTTGCCAGGCTGCGTTTTATCCCCGTATCCGAACAACTCCATTTCAAGCAGAGCTTCTGGAATAATGCCGCAGTTCAATGTGATAAATGGTCCTGCTGCTTTTGGGCCGCTGTAGTGAATTGCTTCGGCAATCATTTCTTTTCCAGACCCGGGTTCACCGGTTAAGTGAACAGGAACATCGGCGTAAGCAGCTTTTCGGGCTGCTTCAAGCGATTCAACCAGCTTCGGATCACTTCCGGCAATGGAAGCAAAAGGGTTTTGCGTTTGAACATGCATGGGCAAAGCTAAATCAAGCTCATCATTTAACTTCATTATGTTAGTAATATCATGTTCTGTTGCAATTCCCCCAGCAACATTTCCATCCAGTAAAACAGGCGACGCATTAATAAGCACATGGGTATTTTCATTTGGCCTATGGTATTCGCCTCTTACAGTCCGCCCTTGTTGCAGCACGCTGTTTAGCACAACAGATTCTGCTTGAAAGTGGTCGCCAATTTTCTTGCCAACAATTGCATTTTTCTCGATGCCATACGTTTCTTCTGCTGAAGTATTCCAAAAAAGCACCGTTCCTTCTTGATCTACTGCCGTCACTGAATCATTAATAGTTTCTGCAAGTGTTGTAAAGTACTCGGTTTTCAAACGAATTTTTTTTTCCAGCTGGCTGATCTTCATTGCAGGTGTGATGATTTTTTCAATCTTTTCCTTTTTTAAAAAAAGGACCGGACGCCGCCAGTCTGCCCTTTCTTCTTTTTCAACGGCAGATGAAGGAATCCAGTTTGTTTTTTTTATCCACTCGCCAACTGTTCCTTTCTCTGGAAGCAAACTCGCTTCCTGTTGTTCGATGGTGTAATAATCTCCATTTTTCACAACAACACACTGAACATTTGCAAGCTGCTGTTTTACTTCTTCAGCCGACATGGACGGACCGGCAACAAAAAAAGTGATCTGTTCCATGAAAAAACCCTTTCTTCTTTTTTTGTTAAACTTACCATAAAAAGAAGTCTTGTTTCTAGCAGCGATTTTTTTGGTCCGGAATCCCGCGTTAAACATTATGTCATCATCTTTTTCAAAAAAGTTTGCAGCAAAAACAAAATCACGCTTTAAAGCGTGATTTTGTTTGATACAACGGATTATTGAATCCACCCGCGATAAATCGAAGCATCCACCATTTTTTTCAGCCCAACCATGTAAGCGGCAAGGCGCATGTCTGCGTTTTGCAGGCGGGCTGTTTGATGAACAGAAGCAAAAGAAGCTTTTAAAATCGATTCCAGGCGTTCTTCCACTTCTTTTTCACTCCAATAATAGCCCTGGTTATTTTGGACCCATTCAAAATATGAAACAATAACGCCGCCCGCACTGGCAAGCACGTCCGGAACAAGCAATATATTTCTTTTTGTTAAAAGGCGGGTTGCCTCTAGTGTAGTAGGTCCATTTGCAGCTTCGACTACTATTTTTGCTTGAATGTCCGGTGCATTTTCCGCTGTAAGCTGATTTGCAATTGCTGCAGGTATTAAGATATCACATGGCTGAACAAGCAATTCTTCATTTGTAATACAGTTTGAAAACAAGTTTGTCACTGTGCCGAATGAATCACGCCGGTCAAGCAAGGAAGGAATGTCCAGCCCATCCGGCTCGTACAGCGCACCATTTGCATCGGAAATCCCTACGATAACAGCCCCGGCATTATGCAAAAATTGAGCAAGATAGCTGCCGGCATTTCCAAACCCTTGAATGATAATCCGGGCACCTTGAAGCGAAAGGCCAGCAACACGGGCAGCTTCTTTTAAAACAATAACGACTCCTTTTGCTGTAGAAGAATCCCGGCCGAGAGATCCTCCTAAAACAAGCGGCTTTCCTGTGATAAACCCTGGCGAATCAAATTCACGAATGTGGCTGTATTCATCCATCATCCAAGCCATAATTTGCGAGTTTGTGTAAACATCAGGCGCCGGAATATCTTTTGTTGGACCGACAATTTGACTGATGGCCCGGACGTAACCACGGCTTAAGCGTTCCAGCTCGCCGGTTGACATATGCCGAGGGTCGCACTGAATGCCTCCTTTTCCTCCTCCATACGGAAGGCTGGCAATCCCGCATTTAATACTCATCCACATAGAAAGCGCTTTCACTTCTTCAATTGTTACATCAGGATGAAACCGAATGCCTCCTTTTGTCGGTCCTACTGCATCATTGTGCTGAGCACGGTATCCGGTAAATACCTTCGTTGTGCCATCATCCATTTTTACTGGAATGCGAACCGTTAACAGCCGCTGCGGTTCTTTCAGCAGTTCGTAAGCTTCTTCGCTGCAAGACATTTTTTTTAATGCATCTTGAATAACACGCTGTGTTCGCTGCAACACATTCATTTGTTTTGTTTTCGGCACTGCAACCATTCGGTTCACCCTTTCCACTACGCTGATTGTTCGGATTCCCCGGATTTTTCATAAGACTGTGTTAGCTGTTTTGCCGGTGCAGGCGTTAACAAGCTGACTGTCCAAATTGCCAGAGCACTAATTAAAAAACCTGGAATTATTTCATAGAGAATGCCAGCAAGCGCCGGTGTTTTCGCCCAGGCAATAACTGTGACAGCGCCGCTGATCATTCCTGCGAGTGCGCCCCATTTATTCATCCGTTTCCAGTACAAGCTCATTAAAATAACTGGCCCAAATGCAGCTCCAAACCCGGCCCATGCATAACCAACAAGTGATAAAATCGTGCTGTTGTTATTAAAGGAAAGGCCAACAGCAATCACGGCAACAGCTAGCACTGCCAGTCGGCTGATCATCATTAATTCTTTATCCGTAGCAGAGCGCCGGAAAAATGTTTTGTAAATATCTTCTGTTAGTGAACTTGCTGTTACTAAAAGCTGTGAAGAAATTGTGCTCATAACAGCCGCAAGAAGTGCTGCAAGCAAAAAGCCGCTGATGAACGGATGAAACAAAATTTCACTTAATTTAATAAACACTGTTTCGGGATCTGCAAGTGACCCTTGCTGCTGGTTGTAGTAGGCCAGTCCAAGAAAACCCGTCAGCATTGCTCCGCCTACCGAAAAAATCATCCATCCCATGCCAATGGCCCGCGCTTTTTTAATTTCTTTCACTGACGTAATCGCCATAAAGCGGACAATAATATGCGGCTGCCCAAAATAACCGAGGCCCCATGCCATTAACGAAATAATGCCCAGAGTGCTTGTCCCTGTAAATATATTGAATAGCTTCGGATCCATGGCACTCATTTCATCCATGGCAGGGCCAATGCCGCCAATTTCCATTATCGTGACAGCAGGTACAAGAATGAGCGCTGTGACCATAATGATACCCTGAACAAAATCCGTCCAGCTAACTGCTAAAAACCCTCCGAATAACGTATAAGCAATAACTACACCAGCAATAACCCAAAGGCCGGTTTGATAGTCAAGGCCAAACGATGTTTCGAACAGTACACCTCCTGAAACCATGCCGGATGAAACGTAAAAAGTAAAGAAAACGATAATGACGAGTGCCGATGTAAGCCTCAGCATGCTGGTTTTATCGCCAAACCTATTTTCCAGAAAAGCAGGAATCGTCATAGAATTGTTTGCAATTTCTGTGTAAGTGCGCAGGCGCGGTGCAACATAAAGCCAATTTAAGTAAGCGCCAATCGTTAGTCCAATGGCAATCCAGGAAGCGCTCAGCCCCTGCACAAACATGGCCCCCGGCAATCCCATCAGCAGCCAGCCGCTCATATCTGATGCTCCTGCGCTTAAAGCTGTAACTGCCGGACCGACAGAACGCCCTCCTAACATGTAATCAGATAAATTTGAAGTTCTCTTATACGCTGCGTAGCCAATCAGCAGCATGCCAACCATATAAATGCCAATGGGAACAAGCAACTGGATATTCAATCGTCATTCTCCTCTCCATGAATGAATAAAGAATGAGCTGTTCTTTCAAAGTTAGAAGAACAGCTCATTAAACAAACATGAGCTTGCGGTTTTGATGTTAAATCAGCCTTACCCTTTGATCATTATATTGGTTTTATTTACAGTTTCTGTGCTGTCATTTTACCTTGAGTAAATAAAAGCAGATAATCATATCCTCCCGCTTTTGAATCGGTGCCGGACATATTAAATCCGCCAAATGGATGCACGCCAACAAGAGCACCTGTACATTTTTTGTTCATATACAAGTTCCCGCAATGCATATTTTCCAGTGCATATAAAATGCGATCTTCATCTTTGGAGAAAAAAGCACCCGTCAAGCCGTATTCTGTATCGTTGTAAATCTCAATTGCTTCTTTCCAGTCAGCAGCTTTTGCAATCGCCAGCACCGGGCCAAAAATTTCTTCTTGCATAATGCGCGCTTTTGGATGCACATCCGCAAAAATCGTCGGTTCGATGTAAAAGCCGTTTCCATCCGCTTTTTGGCCGCCTGTTTTTAACGTCCCTTCTGATTTTCCAATTTCAATGTAGCTCATTATTTTGTCAAACGCTTTTTGGTCAATAACAGGGCCTATCTGTGCATTTTCTTCCGGCAAACCAATGCTCAGTGCTTTGGTTAAAGAAACTACTTTTTCCACCACTTGATCGTAAACAGACTCTACTACAATAGCACGGGAACCAGCCGAACATTTTTGTCCCTGGAAGCCATAAGCTGCTGCCACAATAGCCTCTGCTGCTGCATCAAGATCGGCTGTTTCATCCACAACAATCCCATCTTTTCCGCCCATTTCTGCAATAACACGTTTTAGCCAAATTTGGCCTGGCTGCACTTTTGATGCGCGTTCATAAATGCGGCATCCGACAGTCCGTGAACCAGTAAAAGAGATAAAGCGTGTTTTTGGATGTTCAACCAAATACTCGCCCACTTCAATTCCATCACCTGGCACAAAGTTTAAAACGCCTTTTGGAAGGCCCACTTCTTCCATTAGTTCAACAAACTTGGCTGCTACAATAGGTGCAGAATCTGCTGGCTTTAATACCACTGTGTTTCCAGAAACAATGGCTGCTACAGTTGTTCCTGCCATAATAGCAAGCGGGAAGTTGAATGGAGAAATGACAACGCCGGCTCCAAGAGGAATATACGTCATTTCTGTTTTTTCGCCTTCTACCTGTGTAAGGGGCTGGTGAATGCTTGTGTCACTTAAACGAATTATTTCACGGGCATAAAATTCCATAAAATCAATGGCTTCCGCTGTGTCTGCATCAGCCTCAGCCCAATTTTTACCAACTTCATACACAAGAGCTGCTGAAAATTCATGTTTGCGCTGGCGCATTAATTCCGCTGCCTGAAATAAAAATTCTGCCCGCTCTGCCGGAGCAACTTTTTTCCATGTTTCAAATGCAGCAACCGCTGCTTGCATTGCTTGCTCCGCGTGTTCTGTTGTACCTTTGCTGGCATAGCCGACAATTTCATTCACATTTCCTGGATTAATAGATGTGAGAACTTCCTTTGTTTCTACTTTTTCCCCGTTAATTACAAGTGGATAAGTACCGCCAAGTTCATTTTTCACTTTTAAAAGAGCTGCTTCCATGGCTTTTTTGTTTTGTTCTTCTCCGAAGTTTGTAAACGGCTCGTTTTTAAATGGTGTACGCTCGATTGCTATTGTCATAGTGTTCAGTCTCCTTTTAATTAAAATAAGTTTTTTAATACAAACCAGACATTTGCCGGACGCTCCGCCAGCCGTCTTGTGAAATAACCAAACCAATCATTTCCGTATGGAACATAAACACGCACTTTAAATCCTTCTTTAACCAGTTTGTTTTGCAGCTCTTCACAGATGCCGTACAGCATTTGAAATTCAAATTGGCTGTTCGGAATGTTATGTTCGCGGACAATTTCTTTTGTGTATTCAATCATGGTTTCATCATGTGTTGCCACCGCTGTGTAATTTCCGTTTAACAAATGCTGTTTAATGATAGCTTTGAAATTTTCATCTACATCTTTTTTCTCAGGAAAAGCCACTTCTGGTGATTCTTTATAAGCTCCTTTTACAAGACGCAAATTTGCTTTTTGTTCATTTAAATCAGCGATATCTTGTTGAGTCCTGTAAAGATACGCTTGAATGACAATGCCGACATTTTCATAATCAAGGCGCAATTCACGATAAATATCGAGTGAGATTTGTGCGTGTGCATAATCTTCCATGTCGATCCGGACAAAATTGTTATGCAGCAGTGCTCGATCCAATATTTTGCGCATGTTTTTTAAACAAAGCTCTTTACTAATATCCAGGCCGAGTGAAGTCATCTTTAAGGATAGATTTGAAGTTACCCCGGCTTCAGCAATTGCATCAAGTGTTTGCAAGCACATTGCCGTCGACTCAGCTGCTTCTTTTTCTGTATAAACAAATTCGCCAAGATGGTCGAGTGTCACTACTTTTCCTTCTGCATTTAACTTTTGAACCGCTTCAATTGCTGTTCCAATTGTTTCTCCAGCTACAAACCGGCCGGCTCCAAACCGAAGTCCGTATTTTTTTGCTAATTTGTTTGCTGATTGGTTTTGGCCAATAAATTGAAACATGTTGCGCATCATTAATTCCATTTAGATGTCCCTCCTTCGATACCTTATTGAACACTTTTGTTTAATTTTATTATTTTTAAACAACTTTGTTCACCCGTTAAAGTTAATATAAATGATTTTTTTAAGGATTTCAACAGGAAAATTCCAAATTGTCAGATTATATAACAAAGAAAATAAAAAACCGCCTCAATGGCGGCTCTTTTTAACTTAATTTACTTTTTGCTTATGAAACGAGAACTGTGCGTTCACTTGTCTTTCCCTTTTCCTTTTCCTTTCTTTTTTCCTTTGTCTTTATCTTTATCTTTGTCTTTGTCCTTTTCTTTGTCCTTATCTTTGTCTTTATCTTTGTCTTTGTCCTTATCTTTGTCTTTATCTTTATCTTTGTCTTTGTCTTTATCTTTGTCTTTGTCTTTATCTTTGTCTTCGTCCTTTTCTTTTTCTTTTTTCTTGTCTTTATCTTCGTCTTTCCCTTTTCCTTTATGCTTTGGCATAACCAACCACCTTCCTTTCTTTCTTTTCTACACAG
>JAPSKG010000057.1 GCA_031177795.1 Domibacillus sp. | reverse complement strand
CCCAATCACTTCGCGGTCCAATTCTTTGCCTGGGAGGTCCTCCGGGAGTTGGAAAAACCAGCTTAGTCCGCTCAATAGCTGAATCGCTTGGCCGTAACTTTGTGCGTATTTCCCTTGGAGGTGTGCGGGATGAATCAGAGATTCGCGGTCACCGCCGTACGTATGTTGGTGCAATGCCAGGCCGTATCATCCAGGGAATGAAAAAAGCGGGTACTGTTAACCCTGTTTTTTTGCTGGATGAAATTGATAAAATGTCAAGTGATTTTCGCGGTGATCCGTCCGCTGCCCTTCTTGAAGTGCTTGATCCGGAACAAAATCACAACTTTAGTGATCATTACATTGAGGAAACCTATGATCTATCCAATGTAATGTTTATTGCAACAGCAAATGATTTAAGTGCTATTCCCGGCCCGCTGCGTGACCGTATGGAAGTTATCTCTATTGCAGGCTACACAGAACTGGAAAAAATCCATATTGCAAAAGATCATTTATTTCCAAAACAAGTAAAAGAAAACGGGCTTGCAGCCAGCCAAATTCGAGTAAAAGAAGAAGCTATTCGAGATATTGTCCGCTATTACACACGAGAAGCGGGAGTAAGAAGCTTGGAACGCCAGCTGGCGGCTATTTGCCGTAAAGCGGCAAAGAAAATTGTTTCAAATGAGAAAAAACGCATAACGATAACAGATAAAAATTTACAAGAATACCTTGGTAAACGAATTTTCCATTATGGTCAGGCTGATACTGAAGATCAAATTGGCGTAGCAAACGGCCTGGCTTACACAGCGGTTGGCGGTGACACCCTGCAAATTGAAGTATCGCTTTCACCGGGTAAAGGCAAGCTTATTTTAACTGGAAAACTTGGCGAGGTAATGAAGGAGTCTGCGCAGGCAGCGTTTAGTTACGTTCGTTCAAAAGCGAATGAACTTGGGATTAAACCGGATTTTCATGAAACACAAGATATTCACATTCATGTACCGGAAGGGGCCGTACCAAAAGATGGTCCTTCTGCCGGAATTACGATGGGTGTGGCGCTTGTCTCAGCTCTTACAGGGCAGCCAGTTCGGCGTGAGGTAGGAATGACAGGGGAAATAACATTGCGTGGCCGGGTGCTGCCAATAGGCGGTGTAAAAGAAAAATCATTAGGCGCGCATCGAGCGGGTCTTACCACAATCATTTTGCCAAAAGATAATGAAAAAGATATCGACGATGTACCGATGAGCATTCGCGAGGGACTGACATTTTTGCCGGTTTCTACAATGGATGAAGTGTTGGGCATCGCAATCGGAGGAAGCAATAAATGAAAGTAAATAATGTAGAATTGGTCATCAGTGCGGCAAAGCCTCATCAGTATCCAACGATCGGATTGCCTGAATTTGCACTTGCCGGCCGTTCGAATGTCGGAAAATCATCGTTTATCAACAAAATGATTGGCCGAAAAAGCATGGCGCGTATTTCCTCAAAGCCGGGTAAAACACAGACGCTGAATTTTTACAAAATTGAGGAAGCTCTGTTTTTTGTAGATGTTCCGGGCTATGGATATGCCAAAGTATCGAAAACTGAACGGGAAGCATGGGGGCGTATGATTGAAACATATATGACAGATCGTCCGCAGCTTTCAGCTTGTATTCACATCGTTGACTTACGTCATGCTCCGTCTGCCGACGATGTAGCGATGTATGAGTTTTTAAAGCATTATGAAATTCCGGCCATCGTCATTGCAACAAAAGCGGATAAAATTCCAAAAGGGAAATGGCAAAAACATTTAAAAATAGTGAAAGAAACACTGGACTTTGATCCGATTGACGATATTATTATTTTTTCATCAGAAACCGGCCTGGGAAAAGATGAGGTTTGGAAAGCAGTAAAAAAACGCATGTATGAAGATAAAATGTATGAAGAGGTTGAAGAACTAGAAGAATAAAAAAGCGGCTCTCTGTAAAAGAGAGCCGCTTTTTTAATGGTTTTGTGGATAAGCCAAAAATATTTTTGGCATGTTCAGAAAAAATGTAAAAGATGTCATCAGCGTTTAGCAGATCGGCCACTGCTTTTATTAATAAAAAGAAGATAACCACCTGCGGAAATTAAAATCAAAGGCCAAAATGGCCACAGAGAATTAACGGGGCCAAACCATTGTTTGACGGTTTCATAAAAAAGAGTAATAGCTGCTAAAAACAAAAACAATACGCCATGCAGCAGTCCATGTCCTGTTTTTTGATATTGAAGCAAAAAGCCGACAGCGATTATTAAAATAAAAACACCTGTATCATTAGCCCACCATCCAATATAATCGACAACATAAAAGTGAAGGCCAAAGCCAGATAACACAACGCCCGGCAAAATGCCAGTATCACCTTTGTATCCCTGTGCCAAAAAAGCAATGCCTGTAATAAGAAGAAAAGCAGGCCAGCCCAGAAAAGGCTTTATCCAGGTAAAAGCTGATTGCTGTAAAAAAAAGTACAAGCCAAATTCAATTAAAATAATGCCTGGAAAAATACGCTGTCCATTCATTTTCTTTGTCCCCGCTTTCCAGTTCGTTCTATTGCAAAAATAATTTCTTTTTGATAATATTTATAAAGTAGAGGCCCACAGGATGTGGGTCACAAAGGCGTTGCGACAGGACGTCGCGATTTTTTAGCCTTTGCTCCGTAACACAGGATGTGGGTCACAAAGGCGTTGCCTTTTTTAATTTTGCATGACAAAAATGAAAAACTACTGCCTTTTATGTTAGCATATGTTCACAAATTTTGAATAATAAAAATGCTGAGTTATGATATAATCAATTTCAAATGATTCGTTTTTCGGGGGTGCAAGCTACGTGTATATCATCACGGTGGGACTAAACTATAAAACAGCCCCGGTAGAAATCCGCGAGCGTCTATCTTTTCAAGAAAACACGCTTGCTGCAGCAATGACCGAGCTTCAAAAACAAAAAAGCATGCTCGAAAACGTAATTGTATCAACGTGTAACCGTACAGAGATTTATGCGGTCGTTGATCAGCTGCATACCGGCCGTTATTATATTAAAGAATTTTTATCTAAGTGGTTTCATATTCCACAGGCTGAGTTCACACCTTACTTGTTCATTTATGAACAGGAAGCTGCGGTTGAACATTTGCTTCGTGTTTCTGCAGGCCTTAACTCTATGGTTCTTGGCGAAACGCAAATTCTTGGACAAGTCCGTGCAAGTTTTCTTCAATCACAGGAAATAGGGGCAACCGGCACTGTTTTTAATCATTTATTCAAGCAAGCGGTAACACTGGCCAAACGAGCTCATGCTGAAACAGATATTGGGGCTAACGCTGTTTCAGTTAGCTATGCAGCAGTTGAGCTTGCAAAGAAAATTTTCGGGCATTTAAACGGACGCCATGTTCTTGTTTTAGGAGCCGGAAAAATGGGCGAACTTGCGATAAAAAACTTGCACGGAAGCGGTGCTACGAAAGTAACCGTGATGAATCGGACGTTTGAAAAAGCAGAAGCGCTTGCCGGACGTTTTGATGGGCAAGCAAAAACAATGGATGAACTTCAAAATGCTCTTGTTGAGGCAGATATTTTAATAAGTTCTACAGGCGCAAAAGAATATGTAATTACAAAAAGCATCATGACAAATGTAACGAAAATGCGTAAAGGGCGCCCGCTTTTTATGGTTGATATTGCTGTACCGCGAGATATTGCTCCAGATATTGCCGATCTTGACAACGTCTTTTTATATGATATTGATGACCTGGAAGGCATCGTGCAGGCAAATCTTGTTGAGCGGGAAAAAGCAGCTGAAAAAATCGGTTTAATGATTGAAAATGAAATAGTCGCTTTTAATGACTGGCTGAATTTGCTTGGTGTTGTGCCTGTTATTTCAGCGCTTCGACAAAAAGCTCTTGCTATTCAGTCGGAAACAATGGAAAGCCTTGAACGGAAATTGCCTCATTTATCAGAACGTGACCGAAAGGTTTTAAGCAAGCATACGAAAAGCATTGTAAACCAAATGTTGAAGGACCCGGTTTTGCAAGCAAAGGAACTTGCAGGTGACAAGCGTGCTGCGGAAAAGCTAGAGCTCTTTATGCAAATCTTCAATATTGAAGACGAGGTAAACAAGTTAAAGCATACCCCGGAAAAAAATCGCGTTCAGGATGTTCAGGCAAAGCCTTTACTCCAATCGTAAGTGAGGTTATGCGATGTTTGAGCAGGGAATGACACGGCTTCACGAATTGATGATTATTTTATATGCATTAAGCGTGCTGCTCTATTTTTTTGATTTTGTCCAAAAAAACCAGAAAGCGAATCGAATCGCTTTCTGGACTTTAATGATTGTTTGGATTCTTCAAACAATTTTTTTATGCCTTTACATGTACGATACAGGAAGATTTCCGGTTTTGACTTTGTTTGAAGGCCTTTATTTTTATGCATGGGTTCTTCTTACATTTTCACTTATTTTAAATAAATTGCTGCAAATGGATTTTACCGTTTTCTTTACAAATGTGATTGGTTTTATGATTATGACGATTCATACATTTGCTCCAGTCCAGCTTGAATCCCAAGCAGCGGCTGAAAAACTTGTTTCAGAGCTTCTTTTGCTTCACATTACAATTGCCATCCTTTCTTACGGGGCATTTTCTTTATCTTTTATTTTTTCAGCGCTTTACATGCTTCAGTATCGCTTGTTAAAAATGAAAAAGTGGAACGAGCGTCTTTGGCGTCTTGGAGATCTTGGCCAGCTAGAAAAATTGTCCGTTGTCTTAAATGCAGCTGGTGTACCTCTTTTGCTTTTAAGCCTGATTCTTGGACTTGTTTGGAAAACGATTAAACTTCCAGACGTTAGTTGGTTTGATTTGAAAATTATCGCTTCATTTGTTTTACTATTTATGTACAGTGCTTTTTTATATGTGAAAGTGCGCAGAGGCGTGTCTGGAAAAACACTTGCTTTTCTTAACACAGCAGCCTTTCTCATAATTTTAATTAACTTTTTCCTCGGAAGCCGGCTGTCCACATTCCATTTCTGGTATTCGTGACACCGGCTTTTGGGTTGTATGGAGGGTATACTACTTTGCGGAAAATTATTGTCGGATCCAGAAAAAGCCGTCTTGCGCTTACGCAGACAAATCAAGTGATTCACCAGTTAAAAGCGTTATCACCCGAAACGGAGTTTGAAATAAGAGAAATTGTCACCAAAGGAGATCGGATTTTAGACGTTACGTTGTCTAAAGTGGGCGGAAAAGGCCTTTTTGTAAAAGAAATTGAACAGGCGATGTTTGATGGTGAAATTGATATGGCCGTCCATAGCATGAAAGACATGCCTGCCGTTTTGCCAGATGGACTTGTGATTGGTGCTGTGCCTGAGCGAGAAGATCACCGGGACGCTTTTATCTCTAAAGGCCATGTGAAATTCCATAACCTGGCTGCCGGTGCGGTTATTGGAACAAGCAGTCTTCGCCGCGGCGCACAACTGCTTGCGATCCGTCCGGACATCCAAATCAAATGGATTCGGGGGAATATTGACACTCGTTTGCAAAAACTTGAAACAGAAGAGTATGACGCCATTATCCTCGCTGCTGCTGGACTTGCAAGAATGGGCTGGGCATCTGATGTTGTAACGGAATTTTTTGATGAACAACTATCGGTTTCTGCTGTTGGTCAAGGGGCGCTAGCGATTGAATGCCGCCAAGGCGATACAGAACTGCTTGAGTTACTGGGCAAGTTTACATGTGAAAATACAAAGCGTGCAATTACAGCAGAGCGTGCTTTTTTGGCTGCTGTTGATGGTGGCTGCCAGGTGCCGGTAGCAGGGCATGCTGTTATAACAGAAGACACAGTGTTTTTAACAGCTCTTGTTGCTTCACCAGATGGGAAAACCATTTTAAAAGAAACAATTTCAGGGAAAGATGCAGAAAAAGTGGGCTTAGAAGCAGCACGTTTATTAAAAAACCGGGGTGCTTTAGAGTTGATTGATGCAGCGAGGGCGGCTGCAGAGTGAAGCCGCTTGCTGGCAAACATATCGTCATAACGCGTCCTGCGGGACAGGCAGCACCGTTTATTGGTAAAATAGAAGAAGCGGGCGGCACAGCATACGCAGTGCCGCTTATCGCATTTAAAAGAACTAGTAACCAAAAAGACGATACAATAATAAAAAACTTATCTACATACGATTGGATTGTGTTAACAAGCAAAAATGGCGTGGATTTTTTTATGGAAAAAGCAGGGATTCATTTACTGAATATTCCAGCTAAATTTGCGGCCATTGGAGAAAAAACAGCAAAGGCGATTGAATCATATGGCTTTTCGGTTTCTTATATTCCCAACCGTTTTTCTGCAGACCAGCTTGTAAAAGAAATTCAGCAAGAACTGTTTTTGCCAAAAAAAGCACTTATTCCAAAAGGAAACCTGGCCAGGAGCATTATTAGCAATGCAATCCGACAAAAGGGAAAAAAAGCGGATGACTGGATTGTTTATGAAACCTTTTTTCCAGAAGAAGAAAAAAAGAAACTTCGCCATTTTATCAAAGAAAAGCAAATGGATATGTATACTTTCACAAGCCCGTCTGCAGTCCAACACTTTATGAAAGTTGTTCGGGAAGAAAACCAGGCTTTGCCGGACGCTCATTACGCCTGTATTGGGCCGATTACAAAAAAAGAAGCAGCAAAACATGGAATAAACGTTTCCGTTTGTCCCGCTGAATATACGATTGACGCGCTTGTGCGTGAGATCAAATATTTTTACAAGGAGTGAAAACAGATGACGTTGCAATTTGAAAGACACCGCAGACTGCGGCAAACAGCAAATATGCGTGCTCTTGTACGTGAAACGCAACTTAGTGTTAATGATTTTATTTATCCGCTTTTTATTGTTGAAGGCAGCGGTGTTCGAAATGAAGTTTCTTCAATGCCCGGTGTGTATCAACTTTCACTTGACCAGTTAAAACTAGAACTCGATGAAATCGTCGCCCTTGGTCTTAAATCTGTTATATTGTTTGGGGTGCCCAATGAAAAAGATGCTGTCGGCACAGGCGCTTATCATAATCACGGCATTGTTCAGCAGGCAACCCGCTTTATTAAAGAACATCAGCCGGATTTGCTGGTGATTGCTGATACATGCCTTTGTGAGTACACAGATCATGGGCATTGTGGAGTTGTGCAAGGCGGCAGTGTTTTAAATGATCCGTCTTTGGAATTATTAGCAAAAACAGCGGTCAGCCAGGCTGAAGCTGGGGCGGATATCATTGCTCCGTCTAACATGATGGATGGCTTTGTAGCCGCAATTCGGCAAGGCTTAGATGCAGCAGGTTATACAGAAGTGCCGATTATGTCTTATGCGGTAAAATACGCTTCTTCTTACTATGGGCCATTTCGTGATGCAGCGGATTCTACACCTCAATTTGGTGACCGTAAAACATATCAAATGGATCCGGCAAACCGGAGAGAAGCAATAAGAGAAGCACGATCTGATATCGAGCAGGGAGCAGATTTCTTAATTGTAAAACCGGCCCTTTCTTATCTGGATATTATTCGTGATGTCCGGAATGAGTTTGAAGCGCCAATTGTTGCTTATAATGTGAGCGGCGAATACTCAATGGTAAAAGCGGCAGCGTTAAACGGCTGGGTCGATGAAAAATCGATTGTCCTGGAAACATTAACAAGCATGAAACGGGCAGGCGCCGATTTGATTATGACTTATCACGCTAAAGATGCGGCTCGCTGGCTAAGCGAACAATAACCGGGGGGGATTTATTCATGCGTTCATTTGAAAAATCAAAAGAAGCATTTGAAGAAGCGGTAAAACTAATGCCGGGCGGTGTTAACAGCCCAGTACGTGCATTTAAGTCTGTTAATATTGATCCAATTTTTATGGAGCGGGGAAAAGGCTCTAAAATTTGGGACGTAGACGGAAATGAATACATCGATTACGTTCTTTCATGGGGGCCGCTTATTTTAGGGCATTCAAATGATCAAGTAGTTGAATCACTAAAAAAATCAGCTGAAACTGGCACAAGCTTCGGTGCGTCCACACTTTTGGAAAATGAAATGGCAAAACTTGTCATTGAACGTGTTCCCTCTATTGAAGTAGTTCGCATGGTTTCAAGCGGAACAGAAGCAACCATGAGTGCGCTGCGTCTTGCCCGCGGCTTTACAGGACGAAATAAAATTTTGAAATTTGAAGGGTGTTACCATGGGCATGGCGACTCACTTCTAATCAAAGCTGGTTCTGGAGTTGCGACACTCGGACTTCCTGATAGCCCGGGTGTGCCAGAAAGCGTTGCGAAAAATACGATAACTGTCGCTTATAATGATCTTGAAAGCGTGCGCTACGCTTTTGAACAATTTGGTGACGACATTGCTTGTGTGATTGTTGAGCCAGTTGCTGGAAATATGGGCGTTGTTCCTCCGCAGCCAGGATTTTTAGAAGGTTTACGGGAAATCACTAAGCAAAACGGATCGCTGCTGATTTTTGACGAAGTTATGACGGGCTTCCGGGTTGGATACAACTGTGCACAAGGCTATTTCGGAGTGACGCCAGATTTAACGTGCCTTGGAAAAGTAATTGGAGGCGGACTTCCTGTTGGAGCATACGGAGGAAGATCAGAGATTATGAATAACATTGCACCGGCAGGCTCTATTTATCAAGCCGGAACGCTATCTGGAAATCCAATGGCTATGACAGCAGGGCTGGAAACACTTCGTCAGCTTACACCAGAAACGTACGAAGAATTTTCAAGAAAAGGTGATATACTGGAAAAAGGTGTGACAGAAGCAGCTGAGAAACATGGCATTTCTATTACTTTTAACCGGGCAGGCTCTATGATTGGATTTTTCTTTAACAAAGGTCCCGTGAAAAATTATGACGATGCGAAAAACTCAGATCTTGCCTTGTTTGCAGCTTATTTTCGTGAAATGGCTTTGGAAGGCGTTTTTCTCCCACCTTCCCAGTTTGAAGGATTGTTTTTGTCAACAGCCCATTCAGATGAAGATCTTCAAAAAACAATCGAAGCTTCTGAAAAAGCGTTTAGCCGTTTAAAATAAGAAAAAGCTGTTCTTTGGACAGCTTTTTTCTTTTACGTCTTTCTTGGCTTTTCTCTGCATATATTGGTGCGAAAAGGGGTGAAAGATATGGAAAATTTGTTTCTCGTTCCAATTCAGGAGGATGTGATTTTTCCCGAAGGTGAAGAAGTAGATGAGCTGTTGTCCATTTCACTTGACCCGCAGGTACACCAAACAGATTCCGCTTTAAGCGGCTCGGTTGAAGTAACGGGAGAATACAGCATTGTTACAGAGGAAGAAGACAACATCAGGCAATTCTTTCGCAACATTCCCGTACAAGTATTTATTCCATCACACCATTATGTAACAGCCGATTCGGACATTCAAATTCATTCATTTGATTATGATGTTGAAAAGCCTGGGAAATTAAGTTTATCTGCTGAGCTTGCTGTGGTAGTGTCCAAGCTTGAGGAACAAGCAGTCATTGAATTTGAAACAGTTAATGAGTTTGAAGAAGAAGCATATGAAGAAGAAGCATATGAAGAAGAAGCATATGAAGAAGAAGCGGCAGAGGAAGCTAGTGAAGAACTAATAGAGGAAGAAGAGGAAAGCAGCGAAACAGAGGCCGCTGTACAAGTTCAAAAAAGAACAGAAGATGCAGAAGCCTCTATTTTCAGCTGGCTTGACGAACGTCCTCAGCAACAGGCCCAATGGCGCTTTTCAATTGCATCAGGCAATGTAGAGCTTATATCCACTCAAGATGAAGAGCAGCCGCCAGAAGAATAAGAATCGAAAGCAAAATAACATCAAATGTTGTAGGCATAAAAAGCGTCCGAAGACCTTGAAAGCAGCAAAGAGGAATGATTATCCGGCAGCACATGAACCGGCATTGGCGGAGCCATGGCGGCCACCGGTCATAATGGCGCATCATGCGAACACCTTCCTTTTTTCACATTATATGAAATGGATGAAAAACGTGTGCTGAAGCATTGACGGCGTCAAGCTTTTTCGGATAAGATAATGGTATTGAAAAGAAAAGTGTGAACCTGGAAAAGGTGGTACCGCGAACAAACCTCTTCGTCCTTTTCAGACGACGGGGCTTTTTTTCGTTAAGGAGGAAAACATTCATGTCACAAAATGAAACAACGATGCCGACAAAATACGATCCACAGAAAATTGAACAAGGGCGTTATGAATGGTGGACAGCCGGCAAATTTTTCGAAGCAAAAAATGATGAATCAAAAAAACCTTATACGATTGTTATCCCGCCGCCAAATGTAACGGGAAAACTTCATCTGGGGCATGCATGGGACACAACATTGCAAGATATTTTAACACGCATGAAACGCATGCAAGGTTTTGATGTGCTTTGGCTTCCAGGTATGGATCATGCCGGAATCGCAACCCAAGCAAAAGTAGAGCAAAAGTTAAAAGAAGAAGGAACGACCCGTTACGATTTAGGGCGTGAGAAATTCCTTGAGGAATCATGGAAATGGAAAGAAGAGTATGCGTCGCACATTCGGTCTCAATGGGCAAAGCTTGGTCTCGGCCTTGACTACAGCCGGGAACGTTTTACGCTGGATGAAGGGTTGTCAAAAGCAGTGCGTGAAGTGTTCGTAAAACTTTATGAAAAAGGCCTTATTTATCG
>JAPSKG010000056.1 GCA_031177795.1 Domibacillus sp. | reverse complement strand
GAACAGCAAAGCTGTTCTTGTTGTTGTTTTGGCCGTGACAGGAACCCCGTTAAAAGTGTAACCGGAATTAGTTGTAATAATTTAACTAGGCTTCTTCAAACGCGGCAGATATCTTATCGAATTCTTCCTCATCATCAATAACGGATATTTGCTCGTCTTCTTCCACTTTTAAAAAGAAGACATTTATTTTTTCTTTTGATTCATCTTGAACATCTTCTACAAATCCGGCAGCCGCGTATTCTGTTCCATCAAGAGTTAGTGTTTCAAATACTTCAATTTCTTGCTCCTGATTGTTTTCATTCACAAATGTTAAAATATCTCCAACTTCAATTTTGCCCATATTTTTTCCCCTTTACTGTTTGTTTAATTTGATTTCGCCACTATTATCTCCAGTGTTTTTCAAAAAAGTCCTCAGCTTCACTATCAGAAGTTAAAGTCAAAAACAACTGGCAGGATGGGTGTGTGTTTGTTGATTTCATTAATCTCGAAATGAAAGGCTTAAGCACCATACTTGCTGGCAACGCTTTTATTTTTCATTTCTAGAAAAAGAAAGAAATAAATTTTATAAATTTATGGTGGTAATTTTTTCTTTTATGTTACCTATTAGAAGTAGAGGGTAAATACTTTATGTGCTAGCTTATCTTTAACGTAAGGAGTTTTTTTTAGAATGTTTACTTTTGAAGACATGGGCACGTTTATATGGGCATTTTTTGTTACATTGCCTTTAACGCTGCTTATTCACACGGGAGGACATGCTTTTTTCGCATTGTTGTTTGGCGGTAAAGCTTCTTTGACCATTGGCCGTGGAAGCAAGCTGTTGAAAATTAAAAATATAGAGATCAGGAAATTTTATTTTGTTGATTCAGCTTGCTATTATGACAAATTGCGAAAAGACCGGCGCTGGAAGCACGCTCTTATTTATGCGGGAGGCCCGCTGTTTAACATAAGCTCTATTTTAATGGTGAATGGCCTTATTCATGCGGGTGTGCTAAACACTCATTTGTTTTTTTACCAGTTTGTTTACTTTTCGCTTTACTTACTTTTTTTCTCACTTATCCCGATTGATTATGGCGAAAATAATCCCAGCGATGGAAAAGCCATTTACGATGTTTTAAAACATGGAAAAATCTATAAAGAATTTAATTAAAATGTTTCTGAGCTTTTGCAGAAAATTGTTGCAGCTTAATTTCTGGCTTTGTTTTGCTGAATTTTTAAGGGAGCGCAAAAAGCCAGATGCTTTCGTTTGATTTTCACTTTAAAATTTCTTTTTTTTTCTTCGGTTTAACCTGCTGCCATTTCCACATTTTTTTACTTGTCCATTCATTTCTTTTTATGAATAGCAAACAACGCCGTTTTCCTAAATGGACAACGGTGTTGTTCTGTTAAGTGAAGCCACTGTTATATTTTTCTTTAAGAGCGTGAGCGAGATTGCGCCTTGGCATCTTTTAAAAAAGATATGGCCATTAAAATAATAACAACGGCAAAAGGCAGTGCTGCAATGATCAACATGTTTTGCAAGCCTTGCGTTCCGCCAAAATAAACAACTACGGCAGCCATCGCAGATTGAATCAATCCCCATAGAATTTTAACGGAGTTGGATGGATTTAGAAGGCCGTTTGTGCTAAGCATTCCAAGCACAAATGTCGCAGAATCTGCGGAAGTAATAAAGAAAATAGCAATAACAACAATAGTTAACATAGACATAAAGGTTCCAAGAGGATATTCAGCCAGCACGCCAAAGGTTGAAGTTTCCAGGGTAAGCTTGGAAATGGCTGCAATTCCGAGCTGCTCCAGACGCAGTGCCGAAACCCCAAAGACAGCAAAGAAGATAAAGCAGACAAGCGCCGGAAGCAACAATACACCGAACAAAAATTCTTTTACTGTGCGTCCTTTTGAAATTCTGGCAATAAAAATTCCCACAAATGGGGCCCAGGAAATCCACCATGCCCAGTAAAAAATAGTCCAGTTGTTGATCCAGGTCCGATTCTCTGCATTTAAAGGCGCGATCCGCAAACTCATTTCAAAAAAATCAGAGATATAACTGCCAAGAGTATGAGTAAACATATTTAAAATATACATGGTAGGCCCTGCCCAAAACAAAACAACTAAAAGCAGGAGGGCCAGCCCCATATTAATGTTGCTTAAATATTTAATTCCCCGTCCAACTCCCGACCAGGCTGACCAGATAAATAAAATGGTTGAAACAGCAAGGACAATTAATTGGATCGTAAAGCTATTTGAAACACCAAACAAAAATGACAATCCCCCGGTAATTTGTGCTGAGCCAAAACCGAGTGTGGCTGCTACACCAACTATTGTGGCAAACACTGCCAGAACATCGATCCACTTGCCGAGGGGGCCTTCCATGCGTGCCAGGCCAAACAGCGGTGTAAGAGTAGCGCTAATCAGACCCGGGGCTCCACGATTAAATTTAAAGTAAGCAAGAATTAAGCCGACAATTCCATAAATTGCCCAGGCGTGTATTCCCCAATGAAAAAAGGAATAAGTGAGTGCTTCCTTTATCGCTTCATCTGTTCCTTCTTTGGCTAAAGGGCTGCTGATAAAAGCGTGGGAGATAGGTTCTGCTGTTGTCCAAAAAACCAGGCCCATTCCCATACCAGCGCTGAAGAGCATGGCGAACCAGGATATTCGGGTAAATTCCGGCTCGTCGTCCGTTTTCCCTAACTTTATATTGCCATAACGGGAAAACATTAAATAAAGACAGAAAAGAAGAATAGCAATAACGAGCAATAAATAAAACCATCCAAAGCTTTCAAGAATTTGTCCAGTTATGTTGGACGTAACGGTTTGCAAGTTTTCAGGAGCAACCACTCCCCAAATAACCATTATTAATGAAAGTGCGATAGCATACCAAAACACTGGGGTTGTACTGCTCATATTTCACCTCTCAAATAAATTAATGTGTAAAAGCTGTTGTTATATTTCATAAAACCTTATCTGCTATGTATGTTTGCGTAAATCAAATTAAAGATCTCTTTCTTGAAGTAAAAGGCTTTGATTTATACAAGAGGAGTTTAAAAACGTTCAATTAAAAATTGGTGTTAGGCTAGTTTTTTAACGGAACTTAAAACGGAAGAAAAGCAGTCAGATATAAGGTGAGTGCATGGCGGAGAGTTTATTTACCATCAGTCGTTTGAAATAAAGTAAAAATACTTTATAAACTCATTTTATCTTAAAAATTAAGAAACAATGATGTCCTGCTTGTTGCACAGCACTTTATCGTGAACAAAAAGATGAGAAATTCCTTCTGCAAATGGCTCGGTTACAATAGAGAAAAGTAAAATTTCCATGATTATTGTTTCCCTTTTTGATAGTAATTAAACCAGGGTTGAAATGGAGAACTGTTTTTTCTGTTTTAGTTAAGTGGCTGTTGTGCAAAGCTGCGTTTAAAGAACTTTTACTTTTCGAAATTAATCGTATTGATGGCTGAGAAATTCTTTCATATCGAAAAAATTTGTTTAATGAAAGACCAGCACGCTAAGTTACTTTGATATACCGGCTAAGCCAGTAAAAAAATGGATTAATTAATGAAGGCTTATGAAGAAAAGTAAAAGGGAAGATCAAGTAAAGATCTTCCTGTTTTTACTTATAATGAATCCTTGCTGAGTTGGAGATTGATATAAATTAAATGAATACGAACCTATTCTGCCAGTAGTAAAAAGTAGTTATTACAGAGCACAACAAGCAAAAATGCATTAACAGCCATTGAGTAAACCGCTGAGCCATTAGCGGATAGCGGCGGTTCGATAAACAGGGTAGCTTTTACCCGCATAGTCGATTGCACCAGTCTGTGCCATTCCAAACCGCTCGGCCACACGAACGCCGTGCTCAGAAATAAAAATGCCGCCAATTTCTATTATATTTATTCCCCTTTGTTGCAAACTTTGTAAGTAGAGGGGAATATCATTCAATAAGCATCTGGAGAATTGCCGGCGATTTGTGTCTTCCGTATCAACCATGACCGTTGTCCAGTATAAATACACGTCTTTCGAATTTGTGTAATCCACTATATATTCAGCAAGTTCCTTTTCATCTAATACGCCGTGCAACACGCTTTCATAGGCGTCTTTTTCCAAAGGCAAAAATGCGTAATGCCCTTTTAAAACACCATTTGCTTCAAGGACTCGAATCACTTCTTCGTTGCGGGAAAAAACCTTCCTTACAACTTCTTCAGGGACATGCCACTGCTCTGGATAAAGACGATACTCCAGTTGAAGCACTTCGCGAATATCTGAATTCAATCCTGTTCTAACTATCATATATCCTCCTGGTTTTCATGATTGGGCATATTATCGCCAAAACGGATTTTACAAACCTGTTATCTAATTCCGCATGAAGAAACACTGTCCTCCCGTTTTTCTCGTTGTAACCATGTGTCCGTTTAAGCTGCAAAGCCCGGGTAAATAAACTCCTAACATCTATAACATATACAGATCAGGCGGAGTGGAGTCAACAAGCCAGAGGCAAAAAAGTGAGAATGATACTCTAGTTCGGGATATTGGCGAAAGCCTGAAAAATCAGCCCTTCAGATGAAAAGCATGCGCTGCAAGCTAATCAATCTAGTTTGTTTTTTGCTTAAAAGATTTAAATTAACATGTATTTCAATTTTAATAATGTTAAACAGGAAACTGTATATATACAGTTTATCGCACCTTAGTTTTTGTACCCTGCTGGAATACACAGCTGTATAATTAAGTTATTACTTAAAAAGGAGGTCCACATGAAAATAATCAAGTGGTTTGCAATTGGAATGGCTACAATAGCAGGACTATTCACTCTTTTGCTTTTTATTGGTTTTGGGTCCGAATTCCTTCATTATTCATGGGCAGAGTCAAGAGGACAGACAAAAAAGATGGAGAAAGCAACAGTAAACTATTTATCAGAGAAGTATAAAGAATCATTTGAAATTAGAGAGGTTCGTTATTCTCGTCCATTTGGCGATAAAGAAGGAACCTACACAATCGAAGTAAATCCAGCAGAAAAAAAGCATTTGCTTTTTTTTGTCCATGTGAGAGAGCATTTCAAACAACCACAAGATAATTATAAGGAAGAGAAATGGAGGCAAGAAGCAAAAGAATTGTTGCGTCCTTTAGTTAATCAATGGTTTCCTCAACGCTTTGGCTACATGGTCAATATGGATATAGAGAATGAGGAAAAGTATTCTATTTATGATGCATATGCAAAAATTGTTCAAGAACAACCAAATAAATATAGTTTATACGTGTTTATCTATCCTTACATAAATGAATTTACCGATGAAATAGAAGAGAAAGAAATGAACCGCCTTTTCGAATTATATAAATACATGCAGTCATTAGAATTAAAAGATTTTCTATTAAATGTCCAGTATTTGCAAACGACTGATCCACCTACGGCTGAAGCAGCCGAGTTTGAATATGAAGAAGTAAAAAACCAACAAACTCTTTATATTTTTGAACTTGATACAAGAGAGCTTGCAAATCAGGAAAAGATCCAGGCTATACGGGCCCCTGAAGACTTACTGTCATTTGGGCGCTTTATTCAGCGGTAAGGCTGCTTTGTTCCTACCATCTATTTTATTTAGTATTAAAACATGCGCAGCAGGCTGGTGGATGTTTGTTTATTGACCCGTCAAAACGACTGCACATTTTATTTGTACAAGCTTTTTATCGGTTTTATATTTACAGGAAAACTTCTCGTTATGTTTTAACGAGCAGCTGTGAAAGCAAAAAAAGGCCATGCGGCGTGTGCTTGATCCGCATGGCCTTTTTATGGAAAAAATCCGGATTTTCCAGGTTGCCTATTTGATTAAGTGGGACGGGTTGAACAAGTAACTTTAAAATGAGAAGACGCTAAATATAGAAATCAAAATAAGCTCTATGCTTTTTTATGTATTTAAACTGAATGGATCTCTGGCAATTATTATAATAAAAATTAAATGAAAAGCACTCCCGGCCATGTGTGTTTTCATTTTCTAATTTTTATGTCCTTAAATCTTAAAAAAATGTCTTCATATCACAAATAAAATGAAAACGTTTGCTGATATGATATATATGAGTTAAAGCACTCAATTTCTTTGGAAAGAGGGAGAGTTTCATTGTCTGATAATCATAAAAAAAGACTGGGCGATCAGCCAGGTTTTCTTGCAGCGGTATCCAAAGAAAAACACGAGTGTAAAATAGGATTTTTGTTGCCTGATGTATCAAATCCTTTGATTCTAGAAATGACCCGGGAAGTAGAGAACTATGCCCGCAAATATGGATTAAACCTTTTAATTTGCCATACCGATTCTAACGTGGAAAAAGAAGAAAGATATGTTTCTTTACTAATAGAAAAAGGGGTGGATGGTTTTATTTTTGCAGGAAACTTCAGAAACAAAAAAATCGTCTCCGAGCTATTGAGAGAAGAAGTACCGGTTATCCTTCTTTCTGATTCTCACCCGCATTTAGCTATTAATACCGTTACAGTAGATAACTTTATGGGAGGATATGAGCTAACTAATCATTTAATTTCCCTGGGCCATACAAGAATTGCCGTCATTGCAGAAGACAATACGAGCAGTTATGACCGGATTCGCGGATCCAAACAGGCTTTTCAGGACCATGGGCTTGCAGCTTGTGAGGACTTGATTTTTGTCAGTGATTCAAGTGTAGAGCATGCGCAGCGTTTAACAGAAGAATTGCTGGCCTTTTTACATCCGCCTACTGCTGTTATTGCGTGTAACGATGTATTGGCTATAGGTACACTTTTGGGAGCCCGGGAAAAAAACGTAAAGGTCCCTGAACAACTTTCTATTACGGGATTTGATAATACACTGTTATCCAGGACAAGCGACCCGCCTTTAACAACAGTGGAAGTGCCGGTCCAAAGCATGAGTTCACTAGCCGTAGATTTACTTGTAGAAGAAGTAGAGAAAAGAAGCTCAGGAAAGCAAGTAGTGCTCACGTTGCCCCGGTTAGTTATTCGAGAATCAACCGGGCCAAATCAATTGTTAAGGAAGAAACAAGAAGATTGATGATAAAAGGAAAAGGTTGAGGTGTTTATCATGGGAATTAAAATTGCAGGAGCGCCTTGCTGCTGGGGTGTAGACGATCCGAAAAATCCATTTCTCCCGCCATGGGAGCGCGTGCTGCAAGAAGCATCGCAAGCTGGTTACAAAGGAATTGAACTGGGACCTTACGGGTACATTCCAATGGATATTGAACGGGTGCAGGCAGAGTTATCGAAAAATAATTTGACAATTATTGCCGGAACGATCTTTGATGATTTAGTATCGGAATCAAATTTGGACAATTTATTAAATCAAGTAGATGACATCTGTTCTCTTATTACAAAACTGCCGCCATCACCGCAGGAAAAAGGCCAGCGTTTTTCAACTCCTTACCTGGTGCTTATTGACTGGGGGCATGAGGAAAGAGATTTTGCAGCCGGGCACCCTGACAAAGCAAAACGCCTGTCTGAGCAGGACTGGAACAACATGATGGCTCACATTCGTGCACTGGCAGAGCGGGCGTGGAAAACATATGGCGTGAGGCCGGTTATTCACCCTCATGCCGGCGGCCACATTGAATTTGAGGATGAAATCCAGAAGCTTTTGCAAGACATCCCATATGAAACCGCGGGCCTATGCCTGGATACAGGGCATCTTTATTATTCAAAAATGGATCCGGAAAAATGGTTAAAAGAACATGCCAGCAGGCTTGATTACATTCATTTTAAAGACATTGATTTAGAAGTATATGAACAGGTAATGGGAGAAAAAATCCGCTTTTTTGATGCTTGTGCCCGGGGCGTGATGTGCCCGATTGGACAGGGGATTATTGACTACGATTCTATTTATGCATTGCTGAAAAAAATCAATTATCACGGGTACATCACAATTGAACAAGAACGTGACCCGAGAAATGCGGATACGAGCCTTCGGGACGTAAAACAAAGTATCGATTATCTAACAAGTGTAGGATATTAATCAAAATAAAAAGAACAGGAGAATGAAAAAATGATTAATGGAGAAAAAAAAGTAGCAGAACCGATTCGCTGGGCCATGGTAGGCGGCGGGAGAGGAAGCCAGATTGGGTATATTCATCGTTCAGCTGCGCTGCGCGACCATAATTTTCAGCTTGTGGCAGGTGCATTTGATATTGACCCGGTACGAGGCAAAGAGTTTGGGATTAATTTGCATGTGGATCCGGAACGCTGCTACCCGGATTATAAAACGCTGTTCGAAGAAGAAGCCAAACGTGAAGACGGCATTGAAGCGGTGTCAATTGCCACGCCAAACGGCACTCATTATGAAATCTGCAAGGCCGCCTTACACTCAGGATTGCATGTAGTATGTGAAAAGCCTTTATGCTTTACAACCGAAGAAGCAAAAGAATTGGAAGCGCTGGCAAAAGAAAAAAATCGTGTTGTCGGCATTACATATGGTTATTCAGGGCATCAGGTGATCGAACAAGCCCGGCAAATGATCGCCAATGGGGAACTGGGAGACATCCGCATTGTGAATATGCAATTTGCACACGGCTTTCATTCCGAGGCGGTTGAAACGGCGAATGCCAGCACAAAATGGCGCGTTGATCCCAAAGTTGCCGGGCCAAGCTATGTGCTGGGAGATCTCGGAACCCATCCGTTATTTTTGTCTGAAGTGATGCTGCCAGACCTGAAAATCAAAAAGCTATTATGCACCCGCCAGAGCTTTGTGAAAAGCCGGGCTCCGCTGGAAGATAATTCTTACACAATTATGGAATATGATAATGGGGCAGTTGGAACGTTATGGTCTTCCTGTGTAAATGCTGGTTCAATGCATGGGCAGAAAATCCGCGTGGTTGGCTCAAAAGCAAGTATTGAATGGTGGGATGAACAGCCAAATCAGCTGCGCTATGAAATACAAGGAAAGCCAGCTCAAATTTTGGAGCGCGGAATGGATTATCTTTATCCGGAAGCACTGGCGGATGACCGCATTGGCGGCGGACACCCGGAAGGCTTATTTGAAGCCTGGTCCAATCTGTATACCCGTTTTGCCATTGCGATGGAAGCATCGGACCGCGGCGAAACAATCGATGTGTGGTATCCGGGAATTGAAGCAGGTGTTGAAGGGGTCCGCTGGGTGGAGAACTGCGTGCGCTCTGCAGACAATGGTGCTGTGTGGGTAGAGTATCAATAATAATAGAGAAGCGGCTCTGTTTAATCAGGCTGCTTTTTTGTTTGTCATTTTTTTTTCAAAGCCAATCTTTGGGTTTGTTTTTTAAGGTTGAAAGGAAATTTGATCGAGGAAAATGTTTCTCAAAAGCTAGCAGGGCCATCATGATTTTGGTAAACTTTTAACAATGTACGTAGCTGAAAGGAGAGAATGAGATGGATGTCCGTTCCTCAATTCGCACTCTGCAAAAAAAAGCTGGCTATTTGCCTGGAAATGAAGCTTCTTTTCGCATTTATTACTGGGGGGCACACCCAAATCACCAGGACAACCCTGTTCACAAGCATTCATTTATTGAAATATGTTATGTGATGGGCGGCTCAGGCTTTTATCGAGAGGGCGGCATGGATTACTTTCTTGAAAAAGGAACCTTTTTTTGTTCGCGCCCCGGCAAATTACATAGAATCCATAAAGGAGAAAATTTGTTTTTATTATGGGTTGGATTTGAAATTGATGAAAATGTTTCAACAAAGCAAGCGATCGATTCATTTAAAAAGCTTGCCAAAACACCGGATTTTCACATTCAACATGCGGATCAATCAGCTGCGGCACTTTTGTGGAAGACTTTACTCGAGCACACAGAGCAGCCATATCCAGAAATGTTGCTGCGCTCCCTTGGCCATTGTTTATTGCTTTCCATGCAAGTGTTGTTTTGCGGCACAAATGCTGGAAAAGAACGTAAAGATGCTGAACCGTCTGCTAACGAGCTTATTCATCAAGCACAGTTATTTATTAAGGACAATCTGGCCCAGCCCCTTTCTTTAACAGATGTAGCGCAATATTTGCATATTTCGCCCCGGCATTTATCCCGCCTTTTCAAACAAAATTTGGATACTTCTTTTACAGCATTTGTACGAAAAGAAAGAATAAGAGTTTCAGCAGAAATGCTTCGTTCAACAAACCTTGCCATTAAAACCATCTCTGAAACAACCGGTTTTTCTTCGGTCCATTACTTTACTTATGTGTTTTCCGAAGAAACAAGCCTGACGCCGGGAGACTACCGGAAATTAAATAAACTGTAAAAAAGTAAGCAAAAACATTCCTGTGCAGTGTTATGAAAAAAATCAAAAACCCGGTTTTTTTCCTGCTTAATGCGGGAAGCTGGTTTCATGGGTTCCCTCAAGTTTCATACAGATTAAACTATAAAATCTGCCTTTAACGTGTTAAAGTATTAATTTAATGGGAATTGCTTAAAAGCGGAAGGCTGTTGTTTGACCGAGAAAACAGTTTAAAGGGTTAAAACAAAAAGCATATACACAGTGCCTGTTTACTGGTGTAATGATTCCATATTTCAGGAGGTTTTACAATGAGCATGAATAATGATGATATTTTAATTCGAGTAAGATACGCGCTGGATATAAAAGACACCGATATGGTAGAAATCTTTAAGCTTGGCGGTACGGACGTAACAAAATCAGAAGTGCAGGAGATGCTGACAAAGTCAAAAAGCAATGATGAAAATGAAGAGGATGACTTGTTCGAATATGAAGAAGCAGCAAAATGCAGCAAAAGCATGTTAGAGTC
>JAPSKG010000055.1 GCA_031177795.1 Domibacillus sp. | reverse complement strand
TAACGATTATTAGCAATTTGATTGACAACGCGTTTGAAGCAGTAACGGAAGCGGCAAAGCCTTCTGTTACGTTTTTGCTGACAGATGCCAGCAGCAGCTTAATCATTGAAGTAACCGATAATGGAAAAGGCATTGCGGAAGAAGAACTGGATCGCTTATTTAAAAAGGGATTTTCCACAAAAGGAACCGGCCGCGGTTTTGGCCTTTACAACGTAAAAGAAGCGGTAGACTCTTTTAGAGGAATGGTTGAGGTTTTGCCCAATAATCCAGTGGGCACTATTTTTACGGTTTATTTACCAAAAGAGTTATCATCAAAAGGAGATGTTTCATCATGATTCGTGTTGCTATTGCAGAAGATGACTTTCGCATTGCAAGTATACAAGAAGAATTTTTGCGGAAAATTCCGGGAACTCAAGTGGTCGGAAAGGCGTTAAATGCCAAAGAAACATTGGACCTTCTTGAAAAAAAAGAAACAGATTTGCTGCTTCTTGATATTTATATGCCCGATATGCTGGGTACGGAGCTTTTGCCTATTTTAAAACAACGGTTTCCTAAAACAGATGTGATTATGATTACCGCTGCTTCTGAAAAGCACATGCTGGACAAAGCAATTCAATATGGCATTTTCCATTACTTAATCAAACCTGTTCCTCTTGAAAAATTCACGTTTGTGATTCAAGAATACCAAAAGAAAAAAGAGTTTCTTTCCAAAATGAATGAAGTAACACAAGAAGCCATTGATGTTTTTTTCAGCGGACCTGGCCAAACAGCCGGGTTAGCCCCACAGCTGCCAACCGGCATTGATGGTGTGACATTAAAACGGGTATCTAATGTACTGGAAAAACTGGATTCAGGTATTTCCATTGAAGAAATGGGCTTGGAAATTGGCGCTTCCCGGACAACAGCCCGCCGATACCTTGAGTATTTAGTGACGATCGGGAAATGTCGTGTGGAACATGAATACGGCATTGTCGGACGCCCGGAACGAAAATATTTTAAGGTGCCTTCTTGATGATCCGCTGCTTAATATGCTTGCTATTGCTTTTAACAGTGTCCGGTTGTTCTCAAACAAAAGAAAATCTGGCAAATCAGGAACTAACTTTTATTGTTCCCGGATCACCGGGTGGTGGATGGGATGAGCTTGCCCGCTCAATTCAAACAGTTATGGAAAAAGAGCGCCTTACAAAAAAACAAATCCGGATTGTTTACGAGGAAGGAGATGGTGGAGAAAAAGGATGGGAGCTATTGAACAAGAAAAGCACTCATTCGGTTGCGATGACAAGCAGCTTGCTGGTAACCAACAACTTGCTTGGCCACAGCAGCCTGACTTACCAGGATTTTACGCCGCTTGCCACCATGGCAAGTGAATGGCAGTCTGTTATTGTCCGAAACGATTCATCTATACAAACTATTGCTGATTTAATGAGCCGCTTAAAAGAAAATCCGGAAAACTACCCGGTTGGAATTGAACCACAGTTTGGAAACGATGACCAAATTGCTTTTGCCCAGGCCGCATATGCATCCGGCTTATCCGCTTCTTCAATTCGGTTTTTTCAATATTCTAATGCAGATGCGCTTCTTGGCGCGTTAAAAGCAGGGACGATTGCAGCAGCTTCTCTTTCTTCTTCTCAATCAGCCAAATACGCTGCCGAAGAAAATGTGCGGATTATCGCCATTTCTTCTGAAAAGCGGATTGAAGAGCTTCCACATGTTCCAACATGGAAAGAACAAGGCATTCCTGTTGTGTTTCCACATTGGCGAGGGGTAATGGGGCCAGGGGGCATGGCAGAATCCGAAAAAAAGCAGTGGTCGCGGCTGCTGGCTCAGGTAAATGCTTCCCCTTACTGGAAAGAAGAATTAAAAAAACACAATTGGTCGCCCTTTTACCGAAACAGTAAAGATACCGTTTCCTTGCTTGAATCAGATACAAAAAAGTATCGGTATATCATGAATGGCAAATAAAAAACCATTCCGGAAATCGGAATGGTTTTTTACATACCTGGCAAAAGCCCCATAACTGCAAAAAAGTGAGAAACAGTTCCGGCTAAAACAAAAAGATGCCAGATCATATGGTGATAAGGAAACCCGCGCCATACATAAAACACAGACCCTGCCGTGTACAAAATCCCTCCGGCTACTAGAAAAGCCAGTGATGCTGGTGACAACGCATCAACAAGGGGACCCCAGGCAAAAACAATGAGCCAGCCCATCACTACGTATAACAAAGTGGACATGAACACAAATCGCTTTACAAAAAAGCATTTAAAAATAGTTCCGGCAATAGCCAGCCCCCATACCGCTCCGAACAAAGACCATCCCAGCGTGCCTTTTACAGCAATAAACAAAAATGGCGTGTACGTTCCCGCGATAAATAAGTAAATCGACGCATGATCAAAAATTTCAAACAAATCTTTTGCTTTTCCTTGAGGAAAGCTGTGAACAAGCGTTGAAGACAAGTAAAGCAGCAGCATGGTAATGCCAAATATTAGAAACCCTGCAAAATGCCAGCCATTTCCGTACAAAGAAGAAAAAACAATCAGCAAAACAAGCGCTGCTGTACTAAGCGCTGCGCCGATGCCATGCGTAATTGAATTCGCGATTTCTTCTCCTTTTGAAAACACATGCGTTTGTGCTGTTGTGGTGTTTTTCATGAACGACAATCCTTTCAGGCAGTTAAACTCGTACTCATATTGTATCATACACTTTGGGGATTGTTCCCCTTTAAAGCCGAAACGGGTTTAAAGCGTTGTATAGAAATGGGTATACTAAATAACAACAAAGCAGAAAAGGGGTTTACACCGATGGAAACAATTAAACATGAAGAAGGCATTTTTTTTATTGAAAAAGAAGGAAAACGGGTAGCGGAAATTACGTATGTGCCGGCGGGCGAAAAAACCATTAATGCCAATCATACTTATGTTTCTGCAGAGTTGCGTGGCGGCGGAGTGGCAGCACAGCTTCTTGATGCTCTTGCGGATTATGCGCGTGAAAACAACTTGAAAATTGTTCCGTCTTGCTCGTATGTGGTCACAAAGTTTTCTCATGGAACCAAGTATGATGATGTATCAGCGCTGAAATAAGTTGCCGAGTAAAGAAAGGCGCGGCTTTTCACCTGGTCATAGCTTCTTAAAGGAGCTTTAACAAGCGGTTCATCTAATGAAAAAACAGTAGGAGGAAACAATTTTTGGATGTAAGCAAACAGTTGCATGATTTTTTATTAGCGCGTACTTCTGCCATTAGCGAGGAGTGGCTGAATGTACGCAAGGAAACGGCACCGGGTTCTTTTTATCATCCGGGCAATACACAAAATATAGACACTTTTTTTCAAAACAGCGCTTTTTTAATTAAAGAACTGGCCCGTATGTTGATCGGAAATCAAGCGGAAGCCAATGAAAATCTAACAAATTGGGCCAATGCACTTGTTCAAAAGCGGGCCAGCCAAAATGTTCCTTTAAATGAGATTATTGAACAGTTTAAAACGTTCCGGATTATATTTCTTTCTGAAATAGAGCAGTTTGTCCGGGACCAACAAAACGAACAAGCTTATCTCGCTTTTTTTGAATGGAACCGGACCATTAATAAAGGGTTTGATTCAGCGATTGAACTTTTTTCCCGCTATTACTATTTTTATTCGCTCGAGCGCCTTTCTACGCAGCAAGAAATGATTCGCGAGCTTAGCGCCCCGGTTATTTTAATTAAAGAAGGGATCGGTGTAATTCCGCTCATTGGTGATATTGATCCAAGGCGGGCGCAGATTATTTTAACATCGGCGCTTGAACAGTGTACAAAAAAAGAAGTAAAGCGGCTTTTTATTGATTTATCCGGTGTGGCACTCATTGATACAATGGTGGCCCAGCAAATTTTCCAGGTAGTGTTCTCACTTGACTTAATTGGCGTAAAATCTGTTTTGTCAGGCATTCGGCCAGAAGTTGCACAAACAGCAGTTCAGCTGGGCATTGATTTTACGCATATTGAGGTAGAAGGCACGCTGTTGCGGGCACTGGCTAAAGAGCTGTAAAAAAACAGCACCCGTTGTGGGTGCTGTTTTTGATTAAGATGCGTACATTGCTTTTACTTTTTTCTGAAGCTCTGTATCATCCAGGTATTCATCATACGTTACCGATTTATCAACAACGCCATTTGGTGTCAGGTCGATAATCCGGTTTGCTGTTGACTGAACAAATTGATGGTCATGAGAAGCGAAAATTAACGATCCTTTAAAGTTAATCAGCCCGTTATTCAGCGCAGTGATCGATTCAAGATCCAAGTGGTTTGTTGGCTCGTCCAGAAGTAAGATGTTTGATCCTGAAAGCATCATTTTGGACAGCATGCAGCGTACCTTTTCACCACCGGAAAGAACACTCGCTTTTTTCAACGCTTCTTCACCGGAAAACAGCATGCGGCCAAGGAACCCGCGAAGGAAGCTTTCACTTTCGTCCGCCGGTGAAAATTGGCGAAGCCACTCAACAAGAGTTAAATCCGATCCTTCAAAGTACTCGGAATTGTCTTTCGGGAAATAAGCTTGAGACGTTGTCACACCCCATTTAAATGTGCCTTCATCGGGCTCCATTTCACCCGCCAAAATTTTAAACAACGCTGTTTTAGCCGCTTCATTTGAGCCGACAAGCGCAATTTTATCATCTTTGTTCATGATAAAGCTTACATTGTTTAATACTTTTACGCCATCGATAGTTTTAGACAAGCCATCTACACGAAGCACGTCATTGCCAATTTCACGTTCAGGCGAAAATTGCACATACGGATAACGGCGTGAAGACGGTTTAATGTCGTCTAGCGTAATTTTATCAAGAGATTTTTTACGCGACGTTGCTTGCTTTGATTTTGATGCGTTAGCACTAAAGCGGGCAATAAACGCCTGCAATTCTTTGATTTTTTCTTCTTTTTTCTTGTTTGCATCTGATTGAAGCTTTTGGGCAAGCTGGCTTGACTCATACCAGAAGTCGTAGTTCCCGGCGTAAATTTGGATTTTTCCAAAGTCAAGGTCCGCTATGTGCGTGCATACTTTATTAAGGAAGTGACGGTCATGGGACACAACAATAACGGTATTTTCAAAGTTAATCAAAAACTCCTCCAACCAGCGAATCGCTTCGATGTCAAGGTGGTTGGTCGGCTCATCCAGAAGCAAAACATCCGGTTTGCCAAAAAGGGCCTGGGCAAGAAGAACTTTTACTTTATCTGAACCATCTAAATCGGACATTTGCTTGTCATGCAATGCTTCTGAAATGCCAAGGCCAGAAAGAAGGATTGCCGCTTCTGATTCGGCTTCCCATCCGTTCATTTCAGCAAACTCGCCTTCTAGTTCTGCTGCGCGCATTCCATCTTCGTCGGTAAAGTCCGCTTTCATATAAATAGCGTCTTTTTCTTTCATCACTTCATATAAACGGGCATGGCCCATCATAACCGTTTCAAGCACGCCAAATTCTTCATATTCGAAGTGGTTTTGCTTTAACACGGCAAGACGTGCATCTTTCGGCATTGACACATGGCCGGTTTGAGGCTCAAGATCACCGGAAAGAATTTTCACAAAAGTGGATTTTCCCGCTCCGTTTGCTCCAATGAGGCCGTAGCAGTTGCCCGGTGTAAATTTCAAATTAATATCTTCAAACAATTTTTTGTCGCCAAAGCGAAGGCTGACGTCTTGTACTGTAATCAAATGTGTAATCCTCCCAATATAAATTCATCGCATCTGATTATATCATCCTCTGGATAAAAAAAGAACAGCGATCGTTTTGAAAACGATATCAAAATAATTTTTAATTCCGAGTAAGCAAATAGGATTGACTTTATATGAAATTCTGATACACTAAACTCATTATAAAGAGAACACAATGAATGAGGTGGAAATACTAATGATCACATTTGAATCATGGAACGATGCGCAAGCGCAAATTCCTGATTTTCCGGAAGATTCGGAAACAAAGGGAGCGCTCGAAACGCTTCGATGGGCCTATGATACGTATGGAGATAAACTTGTTTATGCCTGCAGCTTCGGCATAGAGGGAATTGTTTTAATCGATTTAATCGCACAAGTAAAACCAGATGCTGAGATCGTTTTTCTAGATACCAACTACCACTTTAAAGAAACATATGAGACAATCGATAAAGTAAAAGCACGGTACCCGGAATTAAACATCCGCATTCAACAGCCGGAAATGACAATTGAAGAACAAGCAGCTCAATTTGGGCCAGATTTATTTAAAACAAACCCGAATAAATGCTGCGAAATCCGCAAAATCATACCGCTGCAAAAAGCTCTTGCACCGGCAACAGCCTGGATTTCCGGTTTGCGTCGCGAGCAGTCTGAAACAAGAGCAAACACGAATTACCTGAATCTTGATAAACGCTTTGAAAAAATTAAAGTGTGCCCGCTTATTCATTGGACATGGAAAGAAGTATGGCGCTATGTAACAAAGCATGAATTAGATTATAACCCACTGCATGACCAGGGATACCCGAGCATTGGCTGCGCGCCGTGCACAAAGCCTGCTTTTTCAATGGAAGACCTTCGTTCTGGACGCTGGACTGGTTCTGGCAAAACAGAATGCGGCTTGCATACAACAAATTAAATTTTTAAAAGCAAAAACCAAGTATCTGCATATGATTTAATTATTATCGGAGGTTTGAAACTCATGACAAACATTGCTGCCCATGGAGGCCAACTAGTTAATTTGTATAACCCGGAGTTTGATGTAACAGGCATTACAAAAGAAGTGGAATTGGATGCAACAGCCCTAAGTGATTTGGAATTAATTGCAACAGGCGCATTCAGCCCTCTTACTGGCTTTTTAACACAAAAGGATTATGAGAATGTTGTGTCAAATATGCGTCTTGCTGACGGTACGGTTTGGAGTATTCCCATCACTCTTCCTGTAAAAGATGCATCAAGCTATGCAACAGGAGACACTGTTTTGTTAAAGCAAAACGGGACAGTATACGGCGTCTTGAACATTACAGACATTTTCGAGCCAGACCAACAGCTTGAAGCTCAAAATGTTTACAAAACAACAGAAGAAGCGCATCCTGGCGTGAAAAAAGTATATGACCGCGGTCACATTTACCTTGGCGGGCCGATTACTCTTGTAAAACGCATTGAGCGTGAGCAGTTTGCAGAATTTTACTTTGATCCTGCAGAAACACGCCGCATTTTCAAAGAAAACGGCTGGAATAAAATTGTTGGCTTCCAAACGCGCAATCCGGTTCACCGCGCTCATGAGTACATTCAAAAATCAGCGCTTGAAATCGTGGATGCTTTGCTTTTAAATCCGCTTGTTGGAGAAACAAAATCAGATGACATTCCAGCAGATATCCGCATGGAAAGCTATGAAGTTCTTCTTCGTGATTACTATCCGGCTGACCGCGTGAAATTAGCTGTGTTCCCGGCGGCAATGCGCTATGCAGGTCCGCGCGAAGCAATTTTCCACGCGCTTGTCCGTAAAAACTATGGCTGCACACACTTTATTGTTGGGCGTGACCATGCAGGTGTTGGCGACTACTACGGCACGTATGAAGCACAAGAAATTTTCTCGAATTTTACGGCAGAAGAAATTGGCATTACGCTTTTATTCTTTGAACACAGCTTTTTCTGTAAAAAGTGCGGAAACATGGCGTCTTCAAAAACATGCCCGCATGGCAGAGAAGATCATGTTATCTTATCTGGTACAAAAGTGCGCGAAATGCTTCGTGCAGGTGAAATTCCACCGGCAGAATTCAGCCGCAAAGAAGTGGTTGAAGTTTTGATCCGCGGCATGAAAGAAACATCAAACGCATAAGAAGGAGCTTTTAAGATGACGGAGAATAAAAACATTGTTTGGCATGAACAGTCTTTAACAAAAGAAGAACGACGCAAGAAAAGTGGCCACCACAGCGCGGTTTTATGGTTTACCGGGCTGTCTGGCTCTGGTAAATCAACCGTTGCGAACGCGGCAGCACGCCGCTTGTTTGACCTTGGTGTTAATACTTATGTTTTGGACGGCGACAACGTACGTCACGGCTTAAACAAAGACCTTGGGTTCTCAGATGAAGCACGAAAAGAAAACATCCGGCGGATCGGCGAAGTTGCAAAGCTGTTTGTAGACAGCGGCCAGCTTGTTTTTACTGCTTTTATTTCTCCTTTCCGCGAAGATCGTGATACGGTTCGCGCTCTTTTGGAACAAGGCGAGTTTATTGAAGTATATGTGGAATGTCCAATTGAAAAATGTGAGCAGCGCGATCCAAAAGGATTGTATAAAAAAGCGCGTGCAGGCGAAATTCCTGAATTCACTGGCATTACTTCTCCTTACGAAGCACCGGATAAACCCGAGCTTGTTTTAAACACAGATCAATATTCGGTTGATGAATGCGTAAATCAGCTTGTTGAGTATTTAAAGGAAAACAACTGGCTCTAAAAACAAGTTGACATCCTGGCAACAAAACAGGCAAGCACATTCAGTAAGGGGGCTGGATGTTTCCAGTCCCCTTATTTAATGGTATGAAAAGAAAAATAGAGAGAATGCACATTGAACGGAGGTGGCACGATGGGCAAAATTTGGCTTGTCGGCGCAGGTCCGGGTGATCCGGATTTAATTACGGTTAAAGGATTAAAAGCAATACAGCAAGCGGATGTGATTTTATACGACCGCTTAATCAGTATGAAACTTCTGGATTATGCAAAAGAAGGAACAGAGCTTATTTTCTGCGGAAAGCTTCCCGACCGCCACTTTGTTCAACAGGAAAACATTAACGAAATTCTTGTGGAACACGCAAAACAAGGAAAACAGGTTGTCCGTTTAAAAGGCGGCGATCCATATGTTTTCGGGCGTGGAGGAGAAGAAGCGGCTTTTGCGCTTCAAAATGGCATTGAGTTTGAAGTGATTCCAGGCATCACATCTGGTATTGCAGCGCCTGCTTATGCAGGAATTCCCGTTACTCACCGTGACCATGGAGCTTCTTTTGCTATCGTCACCGGCCACCGAAAAGAAGGCGCAGATGAAGAGCTAAAATGGGCTTCACTTGCAAAAGGAATTGACACAATTGCCATCTATATGGGTGTGAAAAACCTTCCTTATATTCAAGAACAGCTGATAAAGCATGGAAAACCCCCTGAAACGCCAGCGGCACTGATTCACTGGGGAACAACAGAAAAGCAGCAAACAGTAACCGGCACACTTACAGACATTTATGAAGTGGCAAAAAAAGAAGGCATCACCAATCCGAGCATGATTGTTATTGGTGAAGTAGTGAAAATGCGCAAGGAGCTTCAGTGGTTCAAAGAAAAAAAACCGCCACAGGAGGTGTAGAAGGATGAAAGCGATCCTCTATATTTGCCATGGAACACGCATTAAAGAAGGAGCACAGCAAGCGGCAGATTTCATTCGTGAAACTATGCCGCTTATTGATGCACCAATACAAGAAATTTGTTATTTAGAGCTTTCAAAGCCGTCAATTGAAGAAGGCTTGAAAACATGTGTGGAAAAAGGCGCAACAGAAGTTGTGGCGATTCCTTTTCTTTTGCTGACAGCCGGCCATGCAAAAAAAGATATTCCAGAAGAACTGGCCAACGCCGCACAGCATTATCCAGGCCTTCTTATTCGGTACGGTCGGCCGCTGGGTGTTCACGATCATATTGTAGAAGTGCTGGTTGAACGGATGCAGAAAGCTGCTCCCATACATTCTGATGCTGCCGTTTTGCTTGTTGGACGTGGCAGCAGTGATCCAGCAACAAAGGAAGACTTTGCGGAAATCCGCCATCTTTTTAAAGAAAAAACCAAGTTATCCAATGTGTATTTAGGTTATATGGCTGCTTGTGAGCCTGCTTTTGAAGATGCTTTGCGTCAGGCAGCTGCAGAAAACCCAAAACAATTGTTTGTTGTACCTTATTTGCTTTTTACAGGCGTTTTAACAAAACAAATGCAACGGGCTGTAAAAAAAGTAGAAACAGCCGGTGAGGTTTATTTGTGCCAGCATCTTGGCTACGATCCAATCATTAGCCAAATTCTCGCGGAGCGTGTAAAAGAAGCTTGCCTGGAGGAGCCGATATGTTTCCCATCATGATTGATTTAGCTGATGAAAAAGTAGTGATTGCCGGAGGAGGAGCGATTGCGTTCCATAAAATTGAAAACCTTCTTCGCTTCGGGCTTCATGTTCACGTGGTTAGCCCGGAATTTCATCCGTCTATTGAACAACTTGCAGATGAAGGAAACGTGACGCTCCACCGAAAAAAAGTAGAGTGGGCGGATCTCGCAGACGCTTTTCTTATTATGCTTGTCACCGATGATAAAAACGCCAATAACAAAATGGCAGAGCAAGCAAAAAAGCATGGAAAGCTCGTTGTGCATGCTGAACACAATGATCTTGGCAACGCCCAAATACCTGCTGTTTTAATTCGCGGAAAGCTGATGATCAGCGTTTCCACCAGTGGGGCGAGCCCTACACTCTCCACCCGGATTCGAAACCAGCTTGAAAATGAATTTGATGAACGATACGAAGACTATCTTGATTTTTTATTTGAAATGCGCCAGTTCATTAAACGGCATATCGACAGCCGCCCTGAAAGACGAAAATGGCTGCAAAAAGCGGCAGATTCCGTTTACCTTGAACACCCGGAAAAGCGGGAGCGGTATAAAGAAGCCCTTTTTGCTGCTTATCCCGATTTGTAAACAACAGGAGGAACCAACATGGAACGTTTTTTAATTCTTGCACTCGTCGGACTGGCAGCCCAGCTTGTTGACGGGTCGCTGGGAAT
>JAPSKG010000054.1 GCA_031177795.1 Domibacillus sp. | reverse complement strand
GCGGATGGTTTAAAAGTAAACCACGCGCGTATCCGTCTTGTACACCCGTTTCCAACGGAAGAAATCCTTCCGCTCATTGAATCAGCCAAAAATGTCGCAGTCGTTGAAAACAATGCCACAGGCCAGCTGGCAAGCATTATTAAAATGAACGCCGGCTATCCGCAAAAAATTAAAAGTATCTTAAAGTATGACGGCAACCCATTCCAGCCGCATCATATCGTTGAGAGCAGCAAGGAGCTGGTTTAATTATGGCAACAGCAACTACAAACACTACAACAACATTTAAAGATTTCCGCAATAATGTAAAGCCAAACTGGTGCCCAGGCTGTGGAGATTTTTCTGTACAGGCAGCTATTCAGCGTGCTGCAGCCAATGTTGGGTTAACACCTGAAAATTTAGCTGTTATTTCTGGAATTGGCTGTTCCGGCCGGATCTCAGGCTATATTAATTCATATGGCCTTCACGGCATTCATGGTCGTGCACTGCCCATTGCGCAAGGCGTAAAAATGGCAAACAAAGACTTAACGGTTATCGCCTCTGGCGGAGATGGAGATGGATTTGCAATCGGAATGGGGCATACAATCCATGCAATGAGAAGAAACATTGATTTAACATATATTGTAATGGACAACCAAATTTACGGTTTAACAAAAGGGCAAACATCCCCTCGCTCGGCGGCAGGGTTTAAAACAAAGTCCACCCCTCTTGGGGCAATTGAGCAAACATTATCACCGATGCAGCTCGCTGTTACAACCGGTGCAACGTTTGTTGCCCAAAGTTTTTCAACAGATTTAAAAGACTTAACTGCTATAATAGAAGCAGGCATTAACCACAAAGGCTTTTCAATCATTAATGTTTTCAGTCCATGTGTTACTTATAATAAAGTGAACACGTATGACTGGTTTAAAGAAAATTTAACAAAGCTTTCTGATCTGGAAAATTACGATCCAACAAACCGTGAAGCTGCTATGAACACGCTTATGCAGCACGATGATCTTGTTACAGGGATTATATACCAGGATAAAAAGCGCCCATCTTATCAGGAGCTTGTAGAAGGTTATTCAGAAACACCGCTTTCTGAAGCTGAGCTGAGCCTTGGAAAAGATACATTCGACCAGCTTGTAAAAGAGTTTATGTAATTTTTTTGACGCAGAGAAAACAAATCTCTGCGTCTTTTTTTTTCGTTTGCTTGAGTGCAAACTTTATACGGTATATACTTAATGAATGTGCACAATAGTTTTAAAGTATCGGAAAGGGGATTCACCATGAACGAAGAACAACGAAAAGACGGAGAACAGGCGGTTCATCCATCGGACAAAAAATCCGCTAAGGACTACAGCCAGTATTTTCAAACCGTCTACACACCACCTTCATTAAAAGACGCGAAAAAGCGCGGAAAAGAAGAAGTGGCGTACCATCATGATTTCAAAATAAATGAACGGTTTCAAGGAATGGGCAAAGGGAAAAATTTCTATATTCGCACTTATGGCTGCCAAATGAACGCGCACGACACAGAAGTAATGGCTGGGATTTTTATGGCGCTTGGTTATAATGCTGTTGATCAACCGGAAGAAGCAGACGTTATTTTATTAAACACGTGTGCGATACGGGAAAACGCAGAAAATAAAGTGTTTGGCGAAATAGGCTTTCTTAAGCATTTAAAGCGCGAAAACCCAAATCTCTTGCTGGGCGTGTGTGGATGTATGTCGCAGGAAGAATCAGTAGTTAATAAAATATTAAAATCATATCCTCATGTTGACATGATTTTTGGCACACACAATATTCATCGTTTGCCGGATATTTTAAATGAAGCCTATATGTCAAAAGAAATGGTTATTGAAGTTTGGTCCAAAGAAGGCGACGTTATTGAGAACTTGCCAAAAGTACGCCAGGGAAGCGTTAAAGCATGGGTAAATATTATGTACGGTTGTGATAAGTTTTGCACGTACTGTATTGTTCCTTATACACGCGGAAAAGAGCGGAGCCGACGCCCGGAAGAAATTATTCAGGAAGTTCGCCAGCTTGCAGCTCAAGGCTATCAGGAAGTAATGCTTCTTGGCCAGAATGTGAACGCGTATGGAAAAGATTTTACAGATATCGAGTACCGTCTCGGTGACTTAATGGATGAAATCCGCCAAATTGGCATTCCGCGCGTAAGGTTTACAACAAGCCACCCTCGTGATTTTGATGATCATTTAATTGAAGTGCTGGCTAAAGGCGGGAATTTAATGGACCATATTCATCTGCCAGTGCAAAGTGGTTCAACAGATGTATTGAAAATTATGGCTCGTAAATACACACGTGAACAATTTTTAGAATTGGTGCGTAAAATTAAGCAAGCGATGCCAGATGTGGCGTTAACCACAGACATCATTGTTGGCTATCCAAACGAAACGGAAGAGCAGTTTGAAGAAACAATGTCTCTTTACCGCGAAGTAGGATTTGAAATGGCTTATACGTATATTTACTCACCGCGTGAAGGTACACCGGCAGCAAAAATGCAGGATAACGTGCCAATGGAAGTGAAGAAAGATCGCCTGCAGCGCTTGAATGCCCTTGTTAACGAATTATCACTGGAAGCGATGAAGCCATATAAAGGCCAGATTGTTGATGTGCTGATTGAAGGAGAAAGCAAAAAAAATCCGGATGTTCTTGCGGGATATACTTCGAAGAATAAGCTGGTGAATGTAAAAGCGCCAAAGTCTGCAATCGGAAAAATTATTCCGGTAAAAATCGTTGAAACCAAATCTTGGTCAATGGATGGGGAAGCAGTAGAAATCGAAAACACAGCCGGGGTGAACTAAAATGGAAAAAACAATTTACACAAAAGAAGAAATTATTGCAAAAGCAACTGAAATTGCCGACATGATTTCTTCTACGGAAGAAGTGGAGTTTTTCAAGCAAGCAGAAGCAAAAATCCATGATAATCAAAAAATCCGTGAAAAAATGGCTGGTTTGAAAAGCTTGCAAAAGCAAGCAGTAAATTTTCAACACTATAAAAAAGCAGAAGCGTTAAAAATGGTTGAAGAAAAAATCGAGAAACTTGAGCAAGAACTGGATGAAATGCCGATTGTCCAGCAATTTAAGCAATCGCAGACAGATGTAAATGAAATTTTGCAAATGGTAGCAACAGCCATTTCCAACAAAGTGACTGACAATATTATTGAATCAACAGGCGGTGACCTGTTAAGAGGCGAAACAGGTGCTCAGGTGCAAAACAGCACTCCGGGCAGCTGCTCATAAAAACAATTACTTTAAGCCGGATTTATCGATTTTTTGATGAATCTGGCTTTCTTTTTTATTATACACAAGAAATAGAAAAGGATAAGGTGCATGTTTCTGAATAATTAAAATAATAAAACTAGTCAAAAAATATTGACAATAAAAGGATGAAAAGATACTCTAGCGTAGAAGATAAAACAAAAAGGGGGATAAAACCGAAAACTTTTTTGAAAGCGTATACAAAATTATTGGATTGTAACCACATTTTACAGTAGGTATTCCGCCGGTTTTTTCAAACGGGAATCTCTCCATATAAAATCAGATAGCTATTTTCAACGTTTATTTACATACCTTCTGGTTTTAGTAAAAGTGATATTTGAAAAAGCAGGCAAGATGGAAAAGGGAAGAGGGAAAAGAATAAATGAATTTAGATTTTAATGGAAAAGTAGCAGTAGTAACAGGTGCAAGTACAGGTATTGGGGCAGAAACAGCAAAAGAATTTGGGTTAGCAGGCGCAAAGGTTATTGTAAACTTTAAACGAAGTGAACAAGCTGCTCAAGAAGTTGTTGAAACAATTAAACAAGCAGGCGGAGAAGCAATTGCTGTGCAAGCAGATGTAGCGGTTGCATCTGAAGTAAAACGCCTTTTCAAAAAAGCGGACGATGAGTTTGGCGGCATCGACATTTTATTTAACAATGCAGGAGCGCTATTGGAGCGTTGTACTATTGAAGAAATGACGGAGGACCTGTGGGACGAAGTTTACAATGTAAATGTGAAATCAGTTTTTCTTTGCACAAAGTATGTTACGCCATATATGAAACAACGAGGCGGCGGATCCATCATTAATACTGCTTCGATTGCAGGCCGAAACGGCGGAGGCGGTGGTTCTGTTCATTATGCTTCTGCAAAAGGAGCTGTCCTCACCTTCACAAAAGGCATGGCAAAAGAGCTTTTGGAGCATAACATTCGTGTGAACGGCATTAATCCAGGGGTTATTACTACACCATTTCATGACCAATTCACAAAGCCTGAACTTCGGGAAAAGCTTGTAGGGGGAATTCCGATGGGACGCGAAGGAACGCCATTAGAATGTGCAGGAGCTGTTTTATTTCTTGCTTCTGACCAGGCAAGTTATATATGTGGCGAGATTATCGAAATTAATGGCGGGCAATTAATGGATTAATGTCTTGTTCTTTTTTAAAAATTTAGTTTGCCTGTATTCAGGTAACCAAAATAAAGTTCAGTTGGTAATGAAAATAAGCATTATGAAAATACCCGATGCCTTGTTTTCTGAACATAGCACACGGAAATCAGCCTGCCGGGTTTTTGGCAGGTTTTTTTCGTTTTTTAAAAAAAGACTATTCGGCAAAAAAGATTTATGGGCACCACACTCAATCACGGTGCATACAATACAGAGACTAACAAAGAGGAGGGACGAACAGATTGAGTCAATTCCGCGAAATCATCACGAAGTCCGTCGTCGCCAAAGGAAGAAAGTACACGCAGACGCACCACACAGTTTTACCGCCTAACAAGCCGTCCGGGATTTTAGGGTGCTGGATCATCAACCATGAATATAAAGCTAAAAAGTCAGGGAAGAAAGTAGAAGTTTTCGGTACGTATGAAATTAACGTCTGGTATTCCTATCACAACCATACAAAAACAGCTGTTGTTACAGATAAAGTGGAATACAAAGATGTTATTAAGCTGACGTATCGCGACGATGACTGCGACGGGGATGACGATGTCTGGGTAAAAGTCATTCAGCAGCCAAACTGTCAAGAAGCGGTTATTTCAGACTGCGGCACAAAAATCAGTGTACAGGCAGAGCGGGAGCTGATTGTGGAAGTAACGGGCGAAACAAAAATCTGTGTCGCTGTTCATGATTACGAGGATGATTGGGACTGCGACCGGGAAACAACAGAAGAACACCACCGTCATTAAAATAAGCGGCGGGAAACGAACGGTTTTCCCGCTTTTTTTCTATGTGCTATACTAAGGAAAGAGAAAGACAGAGAGGGTTAGAACATGGCACAATACACACCAATGATTCAACAATATTTACGCGTAAAGGCAGACTACCAAGATGCCTTTTTATTTTTTCGCCTTGGCGATTTTTATGAGATGTTTTTTGAAGATGCACTAAAAGCAAGCCAGATTTTAGAAATCACCCTTACTTCACGTGATGGAGGCAGCGCAGACCGTATTCCAATGTGCGGTGTGCCTTTTCATTCAGCTAAAGGGTACATAGAACGCCTGGTTGCAGAAGGGCATAAAGTGGCTATTTGCGAACAGCGTGAAGATCCGAAGCAAGCCAAAGGTGTTATCAAAAGAGAAGTGGTACAAGTTATTACGCCAGGTACCATGATGGAAGGTTCAGGGATTCAGGAAAAAGAAAATCATTATTTAGCATCATTCGAGCAAGCCGATCACCAATATGCGATAGCAGCAGCAGATTTAACTACCGGTGAGTGTAAAACAGCTGTGTTTGCGTCATTTGATGCTGCTCTTCATGAACTGGCGGCATATGGGGTGAAAGAAGTTGTCATCACGAGTTCCTGGAACCATGAAAAAATAAAACAATTGCAAGGCCGCCTTGGAGCGGTTGTTTCGATTGAGGAAACCACGAATGCAGATCAGTTTCTTGAACTGCTTTCAAAGTTAAAGCACGAATTAACCCGTCAAGCAAGTGCGCGGTTGTTTCAGTATTTGTACCGGACACAAAAACGCAATTTAGACCATTTACAGGCTGCGGAAGAATATGAAATCCGTGATTACATGAATATAGATTATTTTTCCAAGAGAAATTTAGAATTAACTGAAACCATTCGTTCAAAAGGAAAAAAAGGATCGTTATTGTGGCTTTTAGATGAAACAAAAACGGCAATGGGAGGGCGGCTTTTAAAACAATGGATTGACAGGCCGCTGCTCAACAAACAGGATATAAACCGGCGCCTGGGCATTGTAGAAGTGTTTATCGAGGCTTTTTTTGAACGGGAAGAATTGCGGGAGCAGCTTAAAGAAGTGTATGATCTTGAACGACTTTCCGGCCGCGTGGCGTTCGGAAATGTAAATGCGCGGGATCTTGTACAATTGAAAAAATCACTCGGCCAAATTCCGGTTTTAATTCATTTGTTGAAGCAACTCAACGGCAGCGATGTTCAAGAACTTGCGGACAAGCTAGATCCATGTACAGAGTTGTTCGAAGGGTTAAGCAAAGCACTTGTAGCAGAGCCGCCAATATCGGTCAAAGAAGGCGGCATGATTCAAGATGGGTTCCATACGCAATTGGATGAATACCGAAATGCGGCACGCAACGGAAAACAATGGATTGCAGAACTTGAAAAAACAGAGAGAGAAAAAACCGGCATTAAGTCACTGAAAATTGGTTATAACCGTATTTTTGGTTATTTTATTGAAATAACCAAAGCCAATCTTGGACTGCTTAAAGAAAGCCGTTATGAACGAAAACAGACGCTTGCCAACTGTGAGCGCTTTGTTACACCGGAACTTAAAGAAAAAGAAGCTCTTATATTAGAAGCAAACGAAAAAATGACCGAACTGGAATATCAATTGTTTTCCGAGCTTCGCGAGCAAGTAAAAAGCTTTATTCCCCGCTTGCAATCGCTGGCGCGCACAGTGAGTGAAATAGATGTTCTTCAATGTTTTGCGGCAGTCAGTGAATTGCGCCAATTTGTCCGTCCTTCGTTTTCTGCAGATCGAACGATGATCATTGAAGAAGGCCGTCATCCCGTTGTGGAAAAAGTAATGGATGCACAGGGGTTTGTGCCGAATAATTGCCAGATGGGCTCAGGCCGTGAAATGCTGCTCATTACCGGGCCGAATATGTCAGGAAAAAGTACGTTTATGCGCCAAACCGCTCTTATTGCCATTCTTGCGCAAATTGGCTGCTATGTACCGGCGGAAAAAGCTGTGTTGCCGATTTTTGACCAAATTTTCACGCGTATTGGCGCAGCAGATGATTTAGTATCAGGGCAAAGCACTTTTATGGTTGAGATGCTAGAAGCCAAACATGCAATCGTTAACGCAACCGATCAATCACTTATTTTATTTGATGAAATTGGCCGGGGTACCTCTACTTACGATGGGATGGCACTTGCCCAGGCTATGATTGAATTTATTCATACGAATATAAAAGCAAAAACCCTTTTTTCCACTCATTATCATGAGTTAACCGTTTTAGAAGAATCACTGGAACATTTACAAAATGTTCATGTTACTGCAGCAGAGCAAAATGGAAATGTGGTGTTTTTGCATAAAGTAAAAGACGGCGCTGCCGACAAAAGCTACGGAATTCATGTGGCCCAGCTGGCTGGCTTGCCAGATGCCGTTATTGCAAGAGCGGACGAGCTTCTCCAATCTTTTGAAAACAAAGAAGCCAGGATTGAAAACGTGCCGGTAAAAGAAGGGCAGCTTTCCTTTTTTGATGAAAAGCCGCCTGTAAAACCCGCAGAAAAAGAAAACAAAGCACTTTTAGCCAAATTGCTGAGCTATGATTTAATGGAAATGACACCAATGGAAGCAATGAATATTTTATATGCTCTGCAAAAAGAAGCAAAAAAATGAGGTGAGAAACCATGGGGATCATCCGACAGCTTGATGAAGCATTATCAAATAAAATAGCTGCCGGTGAAGTGGTGGAAAGGCCGGCATCCGTTGTAAAAGAGTTGACCGAAAATGCTCTTGATGCTGGAAGTACTGTAATAGAAATAGATGTAGAAGAAGCGGGACTTCAGTCAATCCGTGTTTCAGATAACGGTTCCGGCATTGAAGCGGATGATGTGGAGCGGGCTTTTTATCGGCATGCAACAAGCAAAATCAAAGATGAAAATGATTTGTTCAGAATCCGCACGCTTGGCTTTCGCGGTGAAGCATTGCCGAGTATTGCATCTGTTGCGGATTTAACGATGAAAACGTCAACCGGAAAAAATGAGGGCACAGAAATCATTATTTCCGGTGGGGTTATTCAATCAAAAAAACCGGGACCGGCCCGAAAAGGAACGGAGATAACCGTTTCCAATTTGTTTTTTAACACTCCTGCCCGCCTTAAATACATGAAAAGCGTGCATACCGAACTTGGAAATATAACTGATGTAGTTAATCGGATGGCGCTTAGCCGGCCGGATGTTTCAATTCGTTTGCGCCACAATGGCCGGGAACTGTTAAAAACGAACGGGAAAGGCGATGCCAAACAAGTGCTGGCCGCTATTTACGGAATCAATATTGCCAAGAGCATGATCCCGGTTCAAGCAGATTCATTAGACTTCACTTTATCCGGTTTTATTTCTTTGCCGGAAGTAACACGTGCATCCCGAAATTACATGTCTATCATGGTAAACGGACGGTTTATTAAAAATTTTAAAATAGCAAATGCCATCTTAGAAGGATTTCATACGTTTCTTCCTGTTGGCCGTTTTCCAATTGTGTTGCTGAATATTCAAATGGACCCGCTTTTAGTTGATGTGAATGTTCACCCTTCCAAGCTTGAAGTCCGTTTTAGCAAAGAACAGGAATTGTGCGCGATTGTTACTGCTTCGATAAAAAACACCCTTCGAAGCAAAACGCTGATTCCTGACGCATTGCCCGTTTTAAAAAAACGAAAAGACTTTACCGAGCAAAAAGCTTTTCAATTTGATTTTCCCAGGCAGCAGCCAAAGCCTGAACTGCCCAAAGGAGAAATGGAAAAGCTGTATAAACCCGAGTTTTATGATGAGCCGGTTAAAGAAACAAATCCTGAAACGTGGGAAGAAGCAAAACAAAATCTTGAGCTTGAACCGGAATTAAAACCAGAACCAGAACGGCAATCAAGGCAAGAGCGGGAATCTGGTACACAAACATATACAGAACGAATGCCTGTTCTTTACCCAATCGGCCAAATGCACGGAACCTATATTTTTGCGCAAAATGAAAATGGCCTTTATATGATTGATCAGCACGCTGCTCAAGAACGGTTAAAATATGAATATTTCCGTGAAAAAGTGGGCGAAACAGAAAAAGAACTGCAAGAATTGCTGATCCCGATAACATTTGAATTTTCAGCGGATGAATACTTGAAAATTGAAGAAAACCGGGCATCGCTTGAAGAAGTGGGTGTGTTTCTGGAGCCGTTTGGTGATAAATCGTATCTTGTGCGTGCCCATCCGTCCTGGTTTCCTAAAAATGAAGAGCGGGAAGTTATTGAAGAAATGATTGAAGAAGTACTGCAGATGAAAAAGCCGGATGTAAAAAAAATCCGGGAAGAAGCTGCTATTTTAATGAGCTGCAAAGGCTCAATAAAAGCGAACCGCCACTTGCGCAATGATGAAATTGAGCAGTTGCTTGCCGACCTCCGTAAAAGCGAAGACCCGTTTACGTGTCCTCATGGGCGGCCCATTACTGTACATTTATCCAATTACGATATAGAAAAAATGTTTAAAAGAATTATGTAAAGAGGTAGTGCGATGTTAATTAATGAACAGAAAATACTGCCTGCCATCCGGTCAATGAAAGACTTTGAGAAAATGCTGACCATGAACTATGAGTATGGTGTGTTTCTTGATTTGCATATAGGAATGGTAAAAAGTGTTTTAAACCTTGCTCGTGAGCATAACAAAAAAATGTTTGTCCACCTGGACTTAATCAGCGGTCTGGCAGGAGATGAGCACGGTGTAGAATTTATTGCCCGTTATGCAAAGCCATATGGAATTATTTCAACTAAAGGAAGTGCTCTTGCTAAAGCAAAGCAAAAAGGTCTTGTTGCTACACAGCGTGCATTTATTCTGGATTCCCATGCTCTCAGCCGCAGCGTAAAACTTGCCCAAAAAGCAGACCCGGATTTTATTGAAGTGTTACCGGGTGTTGCTCCAAAAATTATACGTGTTATCCAGCGCGAAACGGGAAAGCCGGTTTTTGCAGGTGGGCTAATTGAAACAAAAGAAGAAGTTACTGCTGCTTTAAATGCTGGCGCAACTGCTGTAACCACATCTGATGTCGGCTTATGGAAAGAATTTGCCCAAAACTGAGTGGCCGCATAAAGCGGTCACTTTTTATTTTATAAAAAGAAAAGAACTGCGAAAACTTCTGCATAAGAACGTGTTTTTTTAATAAGTGTTTTTTATTTTATAACCTGGCTAAAAGCTGCCTTCTTGTTAGCGCCTTTATAAATGAAAAAAGATTTATAAAAGTTGTTGACAACGCTTTCAAAAATAATTAGTATGAAAGTAAGTTCATAAATTTGTGATTGAGACATTGAGACTCACATTGATGCCCTTTTTTGGGTGCAGTGTGGGTTTTTTTGTTTTCTGGCTTTTAGCCCGGGCCCGGGTACTTAAAAAGGTAGTTTTAAAAGGAGGAAAAGAAAGTGACACCATTTATGGGTGAAGTAATCGGCACAGCTATTTTATTGATTTTTGGCGCAGGGGTTTGCGCGAATGTAAGCTTGAAAAAATCATACGCCAATGGAGCAGGGTGGATTGTCATTGCATTTGGCTGGGGTTTTGCCGTGACGATGGCTATTTACGCCGTTGGGAAT
>JAPSKG010000053.1 GCA_031177795.1 Domibacillus sp. | reverse complement strand
GGTGGGGCCATGCCTTCAAGCTGCCTCACGCAATATTGCCAGTAATCCGCAATTTGCTCTGGCGTACACACACGGTCAGCAATTTCTATTGTGAATGTTACTGATGCAAAAGACGAAAACGTATTAGTAAGTGCATCAGCAAACCTGGTTAACACGCTGCATGGAATAATGGCCGGAGCCGAAAAAACAAAATGCCATTTTTTCTCTTGTTTTAAAACCGTTAATTTTTTTATTTCGATTTGATCAAAGTGACGAACAACCGCATCTTCGGTTAAACGAAGCTGGTCAAGTAAAATCAAAAACCTGCTCCGTCCGCTAGACGCTTCTTGACTCATTTGATTTCCCCCTTACATAGAAAAGGATGAACGGCAAAAGCCGGTCATCCTTTTTTCTTTTTGCTTAAAGTTCAGCTTGCAAACTTCGTACAGTGCGCACCACGTCTTCTACAGGTACGTCCACTACTTCTCCCGTTTTCCGGACTTTTATTTCTACAATTCCTTCTGCAGCTTTTTTCCCTGCAGTAACCCGGATCGGCAAGCCGATTAAATCACTATCAGTAAATTTTACACCGGCGCGCTCAGGACGGTCATCAAGAAGTGCTGTCATACCCGCCTGGCGTAAATCTTCATAAATTGTATCTGCTGCTTTTACTTGGGCTTCATCCTTAACATTAACTGGAATAACATGAACGTCAAATGGCGTTAAATTCGCCGGCCAAACAAAGCCATTTTCATCGTTAAATTGTTCAGCAACAGCTGCAACCAGCCGTGAAACACCGATACCGTAGCAGCCCATTATCATTGGCTGTGTACGGCCATTTTCATCAAGGTAAACTGCATTCATTGCTTCACTGTAACGAGTTCCCAGTTTGAAAATATGGCCGACTTCAATGCCCTTTGCAAATTTAATCATTCCTTCACCGTCTGGAGATGGATCTCCTTCCAAGATAAAACGGAGGTCAGCAAATTCAGTTACATGGAAATCGCGCCCGGCATTCGCATTTACATAATGCCAGCCGTTTTGATTAGCTCCGCAAACCATATTTGCAATTGAACGGACGGCATTATCCGCAAAGATTTTCACATCTGCCGGCAAGCCAATCGGGCCGAGTGAACCAAATGAAGCGCCAAACAATTTCGCAGCTTCTTCTTCCTCTGCCATTTCCACCGTTCCTGCATTTAAAAGATTTTTTAGTTTAATATCGTTTATTTCATGGTCTCCGCGGGCTAATACAACGACCATTTCTTCATCTACTTTAAAAACTAGCGTTTTAATGCATTGTTCAGCTGGCATATTTAAGAAAGCAGCTACAGAGTCAATTGTTTTTGCATTAGGTGTTTCAACTTTTTCAAGTTCTTTTTGCGTTTCGGTGCTTGGATCGTATTTATTCACTACCGGTGCCATTTCTACATTTGCTGCATAGGTGGACGTATCAGAATAAGCAATTGTGTCTTCTCCAATTTCAGACAGCACCATGAATTCATGTGTGTCTTTACCGCCCATAGCTCCTGAATCAGCAATAACTGCCCGGAAGTTTAATCCACAGCGGCGGAAAATGTTTGAGTACGCTTGAAACAACCGGTCGTATACTTCATCTAAACTTTCTTGAGAAGCATGAAAAGAATAAGCATCCTTCATAACAAATTCCCGGCCACGAAGCAAACCGAAACGCGGTCTTTTTTCATCCCGAAATTTTGTTTGAATTTGATAAAGTGTTAGCGGCAGACGCTTATATGATTTTACTTCATCACGAACCAGCGCTGTGATAACTTCTTCATGCGTGGCGCCGAGTGCGAATTCTCGTGAATGACGGTCCTTTAAACGCATCAATTCCGGACCATATGTTTGCCAGCGCCCCGATTCCTGCCAGAGCTCTGCTTGTTGAAGAGCCGGCATTAGTAATTCAACTGCTCCTGCATCATCCATTTCTTCACGGACAATGTCTTCTATTGCACGCAGCATTTTTTTTCCAAGCGGCAAATAACTATACACACCGCTTGCATTTTGCCGGATAAAGCCGGCGCGTAAAAGAAGCTGATGGCTTTTTACTTCCGCATCAGACGGTATTTCCCGCATTGTTGGAATTAACGTTTTACTTTGTTTCATTCATTCGCACCTCGACTAAAAATTAATAGTTCTTCTATTGTAAAAAGAAACGCTGGATGTCGTTCCACGTAACAACAATCATTAAAAGCATTAATAAAGCAAATCCAATAAAATGAACGACGCCTTCCATTTGACGGTCAACCGGCTTTCCTCTTACTGCTTCATAAAGGAAAAACACAAGACGCCCGCCATCAAGTGCTGGAAGGGGCAGTAAATTCATAATACCAAGGTTTATACTTAAAACTCCTGCCCATTTTGCAAGATTCAAGACCCCCGATTGTGCAACAGTGTCTGTCGATACATAAATGCCTACAGGCCCTGACAGCATATCAATGGAAAATTGACCTGTTAAAAGGGTTCCTAGCAATTCGAGGATTAGTTTTGCCCACGAATACACTTCTTTAGCGCCGTATAGGAATGAACCCAGGATAGAATGGTCGAAAGGGCTGTATACTCCAATTCTCCCAAAAGTTTCACCTTCTGCTTTTTCTGTTGAAGGAATTACCGGTATCTTTAACTGTTCTCCATCTCGATCAACAGTAAAAAGAAGTTTTTCGCCCGGGCTTTTTTGAATAAGAAGAACAATCTCTTCCCATGAAGACATTTTGTTATCATTAATTGCTACAACTTCATCGCCTTCTTTTAGCCCTGCTTCGATAGCAGCACCGCCCTTAATTACTTCTCCAAGAACAGGTTCATTTGTCGGCATCCCCTGAATCATTGCCAAAACGGTAAAAACAACAAAGGCAAGAATAAAATTAAACAAAGGGCCTGCAAAAATTGCTATAGCCCGTTGCGAAAGAGTTTTTGAGCTAAATTGCCGATCGTACGGAGCAATTTGTGTACTTATATGATCTTCCGTAAGCATGGCTTCACGGTGCACAGGGAACGTTTTTAACTCTTCTTCTCCTTCTTCGTATCCTTGAATGGAAAGATTATGTTCAAGATCTGCTTTTTCAACTTCAATCACACGAGCCTCTTTAAAACGGTCACGCCCGTTAATGATTAAATTAACTGCTTCTCCATCTTTATTGAAGATAACGCCAATTCGCTGGCCGGCTTTTAATTCCGTCATTTCCGGATCTTCACCGGCCATGCGTACATATCCCCCAAGCGGCAGCAGCCTTATTGTATAAACCGTTTCTCCTTTTTTATGAGCAAAAATTTTCGGGCCAAACCCAATAGCAAACTCACGGCACAAAATACCCGCACGTTTTGCAAAAATAAAATGACCAAGCTCATGGAAAAAAACAAGCGATCCAAATATAACGATAAACGCTATGACGGTATTCAAACGTTTCTAACCACCTTTTTAAGTTATGAATGAGCGGACCAATGCCCTTGCTTCTGTGTCTGCTTCTATAATAGCCTCTAACTCTGGAAGTTGAATGGATTGATGTTTCTCCATTGCCCGCTCTACTACTTCTTCTATTTGAAGAAATGTCAATCTGCGATCCAAAAATGCCGCGACTGCTTCTTCATTTGCTGCGTTCATTACAGCAGGCATCGTTCCAGCTATTTTACCAGCTTCATATGCCAAATAAAGCATTCGATAACGATCAAAGTTTACTTTTTCAAAATGAAGCCTGCCAATAGAAGCTAAATCAAGAGGCAAAGCATCTGGCAAGGAAAGACGGTCCGGCCAGGTTAAGGCATATTGGATAGGCACACGCATGTCTGGTGAACCAAGCTGTGAAATAACGGAACGGTCATGAAACTCAACCATTGAATGAATAATGCTTTCCCGATGTAAAATAACATCTATTTGTTCATATGGCAAGTTAAAAAGCCAGTGAGCTTCAATCACCTCAAGTCCTTTATTCATCATGGTAGCGGAATCAACTGTGATTTTTGCTCCCATTGACCAGTTTGGGTGATTTAATGTTTCTTCAACCGTTACATTTTTCAGGTCTTCCCGCTTTTTATCACGGAAACTGCCACCAGAAGCCGTTAATATAAGCCTGCTTACATTTTTTTCTTGTTCACCTTGCATGCATTGAAAAATAGCAGAATGTTCACTGTCCACAGGCAAAAGACGAACTCCAGCTTTTTTTGCAGCGCTTGTTACAATGTGGCCTGCTGTTACAAGAGTTTCTTTGTTGGCAATCGCAATCGTTTTCCTTGCTTCAATTGCTTTTAACGTTGGTTCTAAACCAACACTGCCAATTACAGCATTCACAAGCGTATTTGCTTGCTCAAAAACAGCAACTTCTTCCAGACCGTCCTTGCCATGACAAACTTTCACATCTGGAAAATCAAACTGAAGACGATCTGCTGCTTCCTTATTTAAAACAGAGACCAGTTTTGGCTTAAACTCATTTATAATTTTTCTCGCACCTTCCACATTTTGGCCAGCTGAAAAAGCCGAAAGCTCAAATGTTTCAGGCTGCTTTCGAATAATGTCTAATGTTTGCAAGCCAATAGAACCAGTGGCTCCAAGCAAGCTTATCGTTTTCAAACAATCATCTCCCTACAATAATTGAAGCATATGTAAAAGTGGAAATACGAACAGCCAGCTGTCAGTCCGGTCTAGTACCCCTCCATGACCCGGCAACAGATTCCCGGAATCTTTTACATTGTAATACCGTTTTAAAGCCGATTCTGCCAGGTCGCCAATTTGGCCAGCCACAGAAAGCAAAGCAGCTGAAAGCAATACCCAGACAGCAGGAGCTTTAAAATCTAAAAGAAAAAGAAAAACTGCTGCTACAATAACAGCAGAGACAATTCCACCGTAGAATCCAGCCACTGTTTTGTTCGGGCTTATTTCAGGCCACAGTTTTCTTTTTCCGATTTTGCGGCCGATAAAATAAGCACCTGAATCTGTAGCCCAAGTAATAAATAAAGCAAAAAAAACAAATAAAATTCCAGCTTCTCTTGTTTCAATTAAATAAGAAAAACCAAAGCCAATGTAAAGAGGAATTAAAACGCAGTATGCAGCATCCTCAATCGTAAAGTGGTTTTTTGTAATAACTGTATTAACAAGAAAAAGCAATACAAATAAAAGAAGAAAATCCAATTTTTCTATTTCCTGAAATATTCCTTTATTTTCAAATTCCTTTGGTATAAGCATGATAAATGAAAGAAATATTGATAATATTCCAGCCCCGGAAAAGGTTGGAATCTTTTTCATTTTGAGCGCTTCAATAACAGCGGCTGTACTCATCACATACACAAGCAAAATAAACGGCCATCCGCCGATTAGTACAATGGGCAGAAAAGCACCGGCTGCAAGAACACCTGTCACGATACGTTGTTTCATTTAATTTGTTCCCCCACTATTTCATTGCGATAAACCACCAAAACGCCGTGATCTTTTTTGAAAAGCTTTTACAGCTTCAAACAAATGTTCTTCTGAAAAATCAGGCCAAAGCACATCCGTAAAGAAAAACTCCGTGTAAGCAAGCTGCCAAAGCATAAAATTGCTTAGCCGGTGTTCGCCACTTGTACGGATCAACAAATCTGGCTCCGGCAAGTGACCTGTCATTAAATAACTAGAAATCGTTTCGTCCGTAACGTCCTGGTCAGCGAGTTTACCCGCTTCTACGTCTTTCATTATAGACTGGACAGCATGAACAATTTCAGAACGGCTGCCGTAATTTAACGCAAAGTTAAGAACAAGCCCTGTATTTCCAGCGGTTTTTTCGATTGCATTTTGAACAGCTTTTTTTGTATGAGCCGGCAGCTGTTCTATATCTCCAATCATTTCCACCCGCACGTTTTCTTCAATTAGTTCAGGCAAGAAAGTAGAAAGAAACTCTTCCGGCAATTTCATCAAAAAGTCTACTTCCAATTTAGGCCTTTTCCAGTTTTCAGTAGAAAAAGCGTAAAGGGTCAAAACCTTAACGCCAATGCGATTAGCAGAACGAGTAATTTTCCGCACTGTTTTCATTCCTTCGTTATGGCCTGCAATTCGGGGCAATGCTCTTTTTTTTGCCCAGCGACCATTTCCATCCATAATGATGGCAATATGTACAGGGACGTTTTCTTCTGAAATAGCGGCCTCTCCCGTATGCTTTGGTTGCCAGAACCACTGTTTATTTGCCATACAAAATCCTCCATATCGCTTCTTCCTATCTATTTTACCATATAAGCTGTTTTTATAGTGAATAGAGCGATAAAATACAAAAAAAGAAACCCTCTTGCCAGCAAGAGGGTTTCCTTCTTATACTTCCATGATCTCTTGTTCTTTTTCTTTTGCAATCTCGTCTACTTTGCGAATATAAGCATCTGTTTGTTTTTGTACATCTTCCGTGTAACCACGAAGGTCATCCTCAGTCAGATCGCCATTTTTTTCACTTTTCTTTAAATCATCGTTTGCATCGCGACGAATGTTTCGTATTGCAACTTTTGCTTCTTCTGCTTCTTTTTTCACAAGTTTTGCGAGTTCTTTACGGCGTTCTTCTGTTAAAGCAGGGAAAGTTAAGCGAATAACCGAACCGTCAGTAGATGGTGTTAAGCCAAGATCAGATTTTAACAAAGCTTTTTCAATATCACTCATCGAAGACTTATCATACGGTGTAATCACGAGAAGGCGCGCTTCCGGAATATTAATGGAAGCCAACTGATTAATTGGTGTAGGTGCACCATAATAATCAATGGTAATCCGGTCTAGTACATTGGCGCTTGCACGTCCGGCACGAATGGATGCAAGCTCACGGTTGAATGCTTGAATTGCTTTGTCCATTTTTTCTTTTGATTGATTGATGATTTCTTGTGACACCTTTATTTCCCCCTTACAGTTGTTCCGATTTTTTCGCCCATCACAACGCGTTTAATGTTTCCTTTTTCCGTTACAGAAAATACAACCAATGGAATATCGTTATCCATGCATAAAGAAGAAGCCGTTGAATCCATGACAGCAAGTCCTTCTTTAATCACATCCAGATAAGACAACTCCGTGTATTTCACAGCGTCCTTGTCCACTTTTGGATCCGCACTATACACTCCGTCTACGTTGTTTTTCGCCATTAAAATAACTTCTGCTTCAATTTCAGCAGCACGTAGCGCAGCGGTTGTATCCGTAGAAAAATAAGGATTTCCTGTACCTGCAGCAAAAATAACGACCCGGCCTTTTTCAAGGTGGCGAATTGCTCGTCTGCGAATATATGGCTCTGCTACCTGTCGCATTTCAATTGAAGTTTGCACTCTTGTTTCAATTCCTTGCTGCTCAAGGCTATCTTGCAAAGCCATTGAATTCATGACTGTTGCCAGCATACCCATGTAATCAGCTGTAGCACGGTCCATTCCCATTTCACTGCCGATTTTCCCGCGCCAGATGTTTCCTCCGCCTACTACTACTGCTACTTCAACATCAAGTTCGCTTACTTCTTTTACTTGTTCTGCTACTGATTGAATTACTGTCGGATTAATTCCGAAACCTGCTTCACCTGCTAGGGCTTCACCACTTAATTTTAATACAACGCGTTTATATTTAGGCTTGCTCATGTAGACCTCCATCTGTAATGTACGTGAAATCCCTCACCGGAGCGGCAAGGGATTCCATTTATTCCTTTCCGCCCGGCGGATTCGGAATCATTATTTTTTCACTTGGCTCATTACTTCTTCAGCAAAGTTGTCTTGGCGTTTTTCCAATCCTTCGCCTACTTCATAGCGAACGAACTCAGTTAATGTAGCGCCTTTAGATTCAAGGAACTGACGTACTTTTTGATCTGGATCTTTAACAAAGCTTTGGTCTAGAATGCAAACTTCTTCAAAGAATTTGCCAAGGCGGCCTTCAACCATTTTAGCAACAATGTTTTCAGGTTTGCCTTCATTTAAAGCTTGTTCAGTAAGAACTTTGCGCTCACGCTCAACATCTTCTTCAGATACTTGATCACGTGAAACATATTTAGGGTTTAATGCTGCCGCATGCATTGCAACATCTTTTGCTGCTGCTGCATCAGTTGTACCTTCTAAAATAGCTAGAACGCCAATACGGCCGCCCATGTGAAGGTATTCGCCAAACGCTGCATTTTCGCCTTTTGTGCGGATTTCAAAACGGCGAAGGGTAAGTTTCTCACCGATTTTTGAAATTGCTTCACTAATATATGTGTCAATTGTTTTACCATTTTCCATTGTTTGAGCAAGAGCTTCTTCAACAGTAGCTGGTTTGTTTGCAAGAAGATGTGCAGCAATTTCTTTAACAAGAACTTGGAAGTTTTCATTTTTTGCTACGAAGTCTGTTTCTGCATTTACTTCAAGGATAACAGCTGTGTCGCCTTCGCTAGTGATGTATGTTGTTCCTTCTGCTGCAATACGGTCTGACTTCTTCGCTGCTTTTGCAATTCCTTTTTCACGAAGATAGTCAATCGCTTTGTCAAGGTCACCATCAGTTTCAACAAGTGCTTTTTTGCAGTCCATCATCCCTGCGCCTGTTTTTTCACGAAGTTCTTTTACCATTTGTGCAGTAATAGCCATTATTGTTCCTCCTTTAATATGTACCGCATATGCGGGGCTTAAAAGCATTACGGCAATAAGCCGTTTTTTTGCTTTTGAACCTTTTACTAAACCATCCAGCTGAAACTTTAAAACTCGTTTGTTGCAAGGCAGCATACATTTTTTTGTAAAAGAAGAAGCTGTCCTATGAGTTTAAACAACTGGTTATTGCTATACATTCTTTCTTTAAAAAAAGGTGATAAGGGTATCCCTCTTATCACCTTTATCTTTTTTATTACTCAGCTGCAGCTTCTGCTGTTTCAGCTTGCTGTACTTCTTCTTGAACAACTTCTTCAGCGATCTCTTCACCTTGTTTTGCTTCAAGAACAGCATCGGCCATTTTACCAGTCAAAAGTTTTACAGCACGGATTGCATCATCGTTTGCAGGAATTACATAATCGATTTCATCCGGATCACAGTTAGTATCTACAATACCAACGATTGGGATGTTCAATTTACGCGCTTCGGCAACAGCGATACGCTCTTTGCGAGGGTCAATGATGAATAATGCATCTGGAAGACCTTTCATGTCGCGAATACCGCCAAGGAATTTCACAAGACGCTCATGTTCTTTTTTAAGTTGAACTACTTCTTTTTTCGGAAGTACATCGAATGTGCCGTCTTCTTGCATTTTTTCAATGTTTTTCAGACGTTGTACACGTTTTTGGATTGTTGAGAAGTTAGTAAGTGTACCACCCAACCAGCGTTGGTTTACATAGTACATACCTGAACGTTCTGCTTCTTCTTTCACAGACTCTTGTGCTTGTTTTTTTGTACCAACAAACAAAATTTTACCACCGTCACCGGCAACTTCTCTTACAAATTTGTAAGCCTCTTCCACTTTGCGAACTGTTTTTTGAAGATCAATAATGTAGATCCCGTTACGCTCCTGGAAAATGTACTTCTTCATTTTTGGGTTCCAACGGCGAGTTTGATGACCGAAGTGAACACCAGCTTCAAGCAATTGCTTCATAGAAATTACTGACATGTTTTGTTTCCTCCTGTTTGGTTTGATTTCCTCCGCCTTTATCATATTCAACCAAAATCCGTCAAAAACGGCACCATTTGATTAAATCAAAAGACGTGTGTAATAACACCGTTGATTACTATATCACATTAAAAAATGACTCGCAACTATTTTTGTTAATTCCGGCTAAATTTTAAAGCAAGCTTTACTTCTGTTACACCAACTTGCAGTTTCCGGGCAATTTCTTCTTCTCCCATTCCCTGCTGCTGCATGTTGACCATTTGTTCTGCAAGCGGAATTTCCACTTTTTCTTTCTTTAAGCTTTTTTTAGCATTTCCATAAGCTTTTGCTGCTGCTGAACGGGAAACAGTTGATGGGAGAATAATATCCTCTTTTTCAAAAACTGCTGGTTGTTCGGTTGTTGACTTTTCATTTTTAAGCTGCCGCAAATTCGCCAACTGTTTAATTAACTCTTCATTTTCTTCTTTTAATTCGAGCAAAAAAGCCATCATCATTTCTTCGGTTTCAGCAGCTGTGCGTCTCATCTTCTGCTCTGTTTGCTTCATATTATTTTGGCGCTGGAACAAAAGAATGAGCGCAAATAAGCTAACCGTATGCAACAAAAAAGAAACGGTTAATAATAAAGTTGTCATATATTCTCCCTGCTAAACATCATTTTTCATTTTCAAAAAAAACTGCTGCTTTTTTTACTTTCACAGACATTCCTTCTAGTAAATCATTTACTGTTTTTTTTTGAAAGCTGATTTTTCAATTTAAATAATGCTTTTGAATGAATTTGTGAAATGCGGGAAGTAGACAAGTTCAACACTTCTCCAATTTCTGTTAATGTTAACTCTTCTTTATAGAAAAGGCTTATTACAAGCTGTTCTTTTTCTGTTAAGCTTTTTATCTGCATTGTCAGTTCTTCCACTTGTTCTTGCTTGACAAGTTCTTCTTCCGGAGATTTTGCTTGATGGTCTTTTAGCACAAAGCTAGTTCCTTCTGGCTGATCTGAATCGTTTGCTTGCTCATCTATTGATAAAATGTGCGAGAAAAAGTGTTCAGCCATGGTATCTAAAACTTCCTCGGCTGAAATTCCGAGCTCCTTCGCTACTTCTTCCGGAGTAACTGCCCGTAAAAACTGCTGCTCCAGTTTTGAAGAAGCGGCTTCAATCTTTTTTGCTTTTTCCCTTGCCGCTCTTGGAAGCCAATCCGCTTTTCTAAGGCCATCAAGAATCGCTCCGCGAATCCGAAAAGAAGCATACGTGTCAAACTTTAAATCACGTGAAGGTTCAAACTTAAGGATGGCATCAAAAAGTCCTGC
>JAPSKG010000052.1 GCA_031177795.1 Domibacillus sp. | reverse complement strand
GAAAACAGAAGCAGCTTTAATTCAAGAAATAACAAAAGAAGAATGCACGATTTTTATTGTGACACAAAAAATCTCTACCGCAGAGCTAGCAAGCAAGATCTTCATCATTGAAAGCGGGAAAATAGCAGCATCCGGCACACACAGCCAGCTGTCCAACCAAAACGGCCTTTACAAACGTTTGTTGAAGTCGCAAGGAAGAAGGGTGGAGACTCATGAAACATCCAGGCACTAATAAAGGGCCAAAGCCGAAAATCCAAAACCTTCCGAAAACGTTAAAGAGGCTGGGCCGTTATTTGATAAAGCGAAAAGAAAAACTTGTCTGGACAATGATTATGGTGCTGCTTAGTTCTGTTTTTGCACTTGCCGGCCCATTTTTAATTGGGGAAGCAATTGATGATTTTATTGTTACAGAAAATAAAAAAGGGCTTCTTTTTCTTCTTGGCGGGCTAGCCATAGTATACATTGGCCATTCGCTGACGCTGTTTTTGCAAAATTACTGGATGGCTAACATTGCTCAAAAAACAATTTATGAATTGCGGACCGATTTGTTCCGCCATTTTCACAAGCTGCCAATTTCTTTTTTTGATAAAAGGCGCCATGGCGAATTAATGAGCCGCGTAACCAATGATATCGACAACATCAGCAGCACGTTGAACAGCTCAATTATTCAAGTTGCTTCCGGGCTTTTAACGCTGGGTGGTTCTGTTGTTGTTATGCTGTATTTAAGCCCGCTTTTAACCGTTGTTACCCTATTGATCATTCCGCTTATGTTCGGAGGCATGAAATGGATTACAAGCCGTACTGGCCCAAGGTTTAAAGAGCAACAGCGCCACCTTGGCGATTTAAATGGCTTTATTGAAGAAGCCATTTCGAGCCGGCATATCGTAAAAATGTTTTCACGAGAAGATCAGATCATGAATGAATTTATGGAGAAAAACGAGCAGCTTCGAGAAGCGGGTTATCTCGCGCAAGCTTATTCAGGTTTTATTCCAAAATTAATGAATTTATTAAACAATGCAGGCTTTGCTGTTATCGCTCTTAGCGGGGGGGTTTTAGCTTTAAATGGTCAGGCATCAGTAGGAACAATCGTTATTTTCACGGAATACGCCCGCCAGTTTACTCGCCCGCTTAACGATCTGGCGAACCAGTATAATACAATGTTATCTGCCGTGGCTGGAGCAGAACGGGTTTTTGACATTTTAGATACAAAAAAAGCGGCAGAGGGAGAAAACGGCAAACACCATGTTGTTTTAGGAGAAGTTGCTTTTCAAAATGTTTCTTTTTCTTATGAAAAAGGAAAAAAGACGCTTGCCGGGGTTTCATTCCATGCATCAAGAGGAGAAACAATTGCGCTTATCGGCCCAACAGGCTCCGGGAAAACAACCATTATAAATTTGCTGTCTCGATTTTATGAGCCGGACAGCGGAGCCATTTTATTTGATGGCGTTAATAGCAAAAGTGTTTCAGGTCCTTTGCTTCGCAGTCAGATGGGCTTTGTTTTACAGGATTCGGTGCTTTTTGAAGAAACGGTGTTAGAAAACATCCGGTATGGGCGACTTGATGCATCAGATGAAGAAGCGGTGGAAGCCGCTCGTCTGGCTAACGCTCATTCATTTATTATAAAACTGCCAAATGGCTACAAAACAAAGTTAAGCCAGGATGGATCCGGCATTAGCCAGGGCCAGCGCCAATTAATTTCCATTGCCCGTGCTATTCTGGCCAATCCGGCTATTTTAATCCTCGATGAAGCAACAAGCAATATTGATACAATTACGGAGCTGCATATTCAAGAAGCGCTAGGACGCTTGATGCAAGGACGGACCAGTTTTGTTATTGCACACCGTTTAAACACCATCCGCGATGCCGATCAAGTTATCCGGCTGCAAAACGGGGAAATTGACGCAATTGGAACATATGAAGAAATTATTGAACAGCATGGATGATTCATTAAACAAAAGAAAATTAAAAAATTATGAAAAAGCGAAAAACATCGCCTCAGCAAAGGCGATGTTTTTTTGTTAAAGTTCCAGCGTTTGTGGCGGCTGTCCTTTTTTGTTCATTAAACGAATTTGCTGGGGAATAATTTGCAAAACAAGCAGATTAGGATCTTCCGGCCCAGTAAACCATGGTTCCAGGTGCGGGTTCCAAACTTTTTCTTTTATGCTTTTCTCGTCCGATTCAACAATTTTCCCTTCAATTTCCACATAAATGTCTCCAAAGCCTTCTCCTTCATAGCCGAGCAAAACATGTGTGTAAGGGTTTTGGTCCAGGTCTTCTGTTTTGTGAGTGTCTTTTCCAGTTACTGTATAAAGGGTTAAATCATCGTTGAAAAAAGTCATGTAGCGCGTGCGTGGCTTGTTACCGTGGACCGTTGCCATTACACCGACGCTGCTTTCGTTTAAGATATGCAAAATTTGTTTTTTTACATCGCCCACTTGAAATCATCTCCTTATGGTACGTACTATTCCACATACATCCTTTTTTAAACATATAGGATTCCTTGAGGTTCTGCTGAATTTCTTCGCTTATTTTCCAATGTTTAATAAGCTGCAGGATAATGGAAAGGTTTCATTGCTTTCTTGCCTGGTATAAAGAAAGACGGCACTCAGCAAAATAAAAACAAGCATGAAAGCTTACATGAAGTTAAAAAGCAGTCCTGGCAAAACAAAACTCCAGCTGTGCTGTGTTTTTTAACGTGCTTTATTTAGTTTTATTTCACTATTGAAAGATGGTTTCCGCCATTGTAAGATGAAAGATACTGTGTTTACTTTAAAAATTAACGGAATAAAGGAGTTGTAATTGTGGCAAAGATTCAAGCTCCGGTAACAAAAGGTGACGTAATTCACGTAACATTTACCGATTTAACACATGAAGGAAAAGGCGTGGCAAAAATAAAAGGATATCCGCTCTTTGTCGAAAATGTATTGCCAGGAGAAACAGGCGAAGTAGAAGTAACCAAATTAAATAAAGGCTATGGGTTTGCGAAATTAATCCGCTTAGATAACGCTGCACCGGAACGCACAAATCCAGTTTGTTCAGTTTACGATGAGTGCGGCGGCTGCCAGCTTCAGCATATGACTTATGAAGGACAGTTAAACATGAAATACAGCCAGGTACGCAATGTAATTGACCGGATTGCCAAGCTGCCGGAAGTGCCGGTTCACCCTGTACTCGGTATGGAAGACCCATGGCGTTACCGAAATAAAGCACAAGTACCGGTTGGCCTTTCGGGAGGCCGCATAGTAGCAGGTTTTTATAAAAAGCGCAGCCATGACATTATTGACATGACAGAATGCTTTATCCAGCATGGAGAAAGCGATGAAATCATTCAAAAAGTAAAAGATGTGTGCGCCATAAATGGCGTGATGCCTTATGATGAACAGCGCCATAAAGGTGTTCTTCGCCACGTAATGGCCAGAATCGGCTATGCCACCGGGGAAAAAATGGCAGTGCTTGTAACGAGAACATCGGATTTGCCGAATAAAGAAGCCGTTATTGAAGGTATTCGTAAAGCAGTTCCGGGAATTACTTCAATTGTCCAGAATATAAATCCTGATAAAACCAATGTTATTTTTGGCAATCAAACCCGTACGCTGTATGGTGAAGATGTAATATATGATTTGATTGGCGATGTGAAATTTGCGATTTCCGCCCGTTCATTTTATCAAGTTAACCCTGTCCAAACCGAAGTGTTGTACAACAAAGCTCTCGAATACGCGGGGCTCTCAGGCGATGAAACGGTGATTGATGCGTATTGCGGCATCGGAACGATTTCTTTGTTTCTTGCCAGGAAAGCAAAGCAGGTTTATGGAGTAGAAATAGTTCCGCAAGCCATTGAAGATGCAAAGCAAAACGCGGAACTAAACAAAATAAGCAATGCTTATTTTGAAGCTGGAAAAGCAGAAGAAGTCATTCCAGCCTGGTACAAGCAAGGTATCCGCCCGGATGTAATTGTGGTTGATCCACCGCGAAAAGGCTGTGACGAAGCGCTGCTGCAAACAATTTTAGACATGAAGCCAAAAAAAGTTGTTTATGTTTCTTGCAATCCCGGCACTCTTGCCCGCGATTTGCGCATTCTAGAAGACGGCGGATTTAAAACGATGGAAGTCCAGCCAGTAGATATGTTTCCACAAACCGTGCATGTAGAAGCAGTTGCACAACTTGTCTGGGTTAATAAATAAAGATATAACAGTTAACAAAGAGCCTTTCCATTTGGAAGGCTCTTTTTGTTTTAAAAAGTGATTATACTGGTTGTTGTTGTTTTTATCAAATCTATGTATAGCTTTAGCATTGAATTAATTGCAGTAAAAACCACTGGCCAGTTTGTTCTTAAAAAATCATTTTTAAGAACACCTTTTTTCTTTTTCTCAAACAAGTTGCTGTTTCTTCACAAAAAACAATTCGTATTAAAAAAAAGGGAAATGTATACACTATTTTTTAGTGAAAAGAGGACTTGTATCCCGGGTTTCATAACAGGAATCGCTAAGGTTATTTTCTTGATACATTAAATGAAACTACGTAACTGGATTTGCTTTATCAAGAAATACACCTAATTTTTTAGGAAGGGATGTTGTCATGAAAAAGCAAAGATATCCGCTTGCACAAGGTTTATACCTTCCGGAATTTGAACATGAAGCTTGCGGGATTGGGATGGTCGCTAACATTAGTGGAGAAAAAACACATGATATCGTTCAACACGCGATAACCATTTTATGTAACTTGGAGCATCGGGGCGGGCAGTCTGCTGACACAAACACTGGAGATGGAGCAGGCATTCTAACACAAATTCCACATTCCTTTTTTAAAAAGCAATGTGAAAAAGAAAATATTGAGCTGCCTGAAGCAGGAAGCTATGGGATTGGCATGGTTTTCTTGCCGCAAGATCCAGAGGTAAGAAAGGAAACCCAAAAGCGGGCTAAAGATATTATTGAAGAGGAAGGGCAAATTTTTCTTGGCTGGAGAACGGTTCCGGTTAATGATTCTTATGTTGGTGATACAGCAAAAAAAACGAAACCGTTTATACGCCAAATGTTTATTGCCCCCTCCAATAATTTTAATCAACTTGCTTTTGAAAGAAAATTGTATGTAATCCGGAAGCGGATTGAAAATGAAATGTCACATTCTGATTATGAGCATCAAGAAGGAATTTATATTTGCAGCTTATCGACAAAAACAATTGTTTATAAAGGCATGCTGATTCCAGAACAGCTTGATTCCTTTTACATTGATTTAAATCATCGAGACTTTAAGTCAGCATTAGCGCTTGTTCATTCACGTTTTAGCACGAATACGTTTCCTAGCTGGGAAAGGTCACATCCAAACCGGTTTACGATTCACAATGGTGAATTTAATACGATTAAAGGAAATGTTAAATGGATGCAGGCGAGAGAAGCACAGTGTGAATCTGACCTGTTTAGTGCGGAAGATTATCGTAAGCTTTTTCCGGTTATTGATATCGATGGAAGTGATTCATCCATGTTTGATAATTGCTTTGAATTTTTGCATCTTTCCGGACGGTCACTTGCTCATACTGCCATGATGATGATCCCCGAACCGTGGGCTAACGACACTACAATGGATAACGAAAAAAAATCTTTTTATGAATATCACAGCTGTTTAATGGAACCATGGGACGGGCCTGCAGCTGTGGTGTTTACAGATGGGAATCAAATAGGGGCATGTCTTGACCGAAACGGGCTGAGGCCTGCAAGGTATTATGTAACAAAAGACGGAATGATTGTTTTAGGATCTGAAGTGGGCGCTTTAGATATTTTTGCTGAAGACATTGAATACAAGGAGCGGCTTCATCCGGGCAAAATGCTGCTTGTAGATTTGGAAAACGGAAGAATCATACCAGACGAAGAAATTAAAGCGCAAATGTCAACAAAAAAGCCGTATAAAGATTGGTTAAAGGAACATTTAGTTCATATAGATGAACTTCCCGAAAAGAAAGTTTCCAGCAAAGATTTTACAGAAAGTGAACGACTGAAACAGCAGCTTGCATTCGGTTACACAAACGAAGAACTTAATAAAATAATAAAGCCAATGGTAACAGATAAAAAAGATCCTATTGGTTCTATGGGATATGATTCTCCGCTAGCTGTTTTATCAAAAAAGCCGCAGCTATTATACAATTATTTTAAACAAATGTTTGCGCAAGTAACCAATCCGCCGATTGATGCAATCCGGGAAAAAATCATTACCTCTGTTGTAACAACAATTGGTCCGGAAAACAATTTGATTAAGCCGGGGCCGGAAAGCTGCAGGAAAATTCAAATTCCAACTCCGATTTTAACGAATGGCCAGTTAAACAAGCTTTATCAATCAAGCTTTAAAAGTGAAACGCTGTCTATTTTATTTTCAGCAGCATCGGCTGTTCCAAATTTTGAAGAGGTTTTAAATAACTTGTTTGAGGAAGCGGACAAAGCAGTTGACAATGGGGTGTCCTTGCTGGTGTTATCTGACCGCGGAGTCAATGCGGAATATGCAGCACTGCCAGCTTTGCTGGCGGTTTCGGGATTGCACCATCATCTTATTCGAAACGGAAGAAGATCGAAAGTAAGCATCATTGTTGAATCAGGAGAGCCGAGAGAAGTCCATCATTTTGCTGCCTTGCTTGGATTTGGAGCAGAAGCAATTAATCCATACCTGGCATTTGAATCAATTCGAGGTTTGATTCAAATGGATGATTTGCGTGAAATTCAGTTTGAGGAAGCCGTAGAACTCTACCGAAAAGCTGCAACGGATGGAATCGTTAAAGTACTATCAAAAATGGGGATTTCTACAATTCAAAGTTACCGGGGGGCACAGATTTTCGAGGCTGTCGGAATTAACAAGGATGTTATTGATCAATACTTTGCCCAAACAGCATCGCGTATAGGTGGAATAGGGCTAGATATTATTGCTGAAGAGGTACTGATAAGACATCATAAAGCATTTGCAGAAGAAAAAAGGGGCGTAGAGAAAACACTGGAATCAGGGGATGATTTTCAATGGCGGCACAATGGAGAAGACCATCAGTACAATCCCCGCACCATCCATCTTTTGCAGCAAGCTTGCCGAACGAATAACTACCATTTATTTAAAGAGTATTCAAAGCTGCTGACAGACGCCAATCAAAATCTTCAATCTATCAGAGGGCTGCTTTCTTTTAAAAAACAAGAAGCAATTCCAATAGATGAAGTGGAATCAATAGAAGACATCTGCAAACGATTTAAAACTGGCGCTATGTCTTATGGGTCGATTAGCGGTGAAGCTCATGAAGCTCTGGCTATTGCCATGAACCGAATTGGGGGAAAAAGCAATTCTGGAGAAGGCGGAGAGGATCCGAGCCGTTATACACCTGATTCAAATGGTGATATGCGGCGCAGTGCAATTAAACAAGTTGCATCCGGAAGATTTGGTGTTAGCAGCCATTACCTTGTGAGCGCAGATGAAATTCAAATTAAAGTTGCTCAGGGGGCGAAACCGGGAGAAGGAGGCCACCTTCCAGGGAAAAAGGTGTATCCGTGGATTGCAGAAGTGAGAGGATCCACGCCTGGTGTAGGATTGATTTCACCGCCACCGCACCATGATATTTACTCAATTGAAGATTTAGCAGAATTAATTCATAACTTAAAAAATGCAAATCCAGCTGCCCGAATTAGCGTCAAGCTCGTATCGGAAGTTGGAGTAGGAACCATTGCAGCGGGCGTGGCAAAAGGAAGGGCAGATCTTGTTCTTATTAGCGGATATGACGGCGGAACCGGGGCAGCACCACGGACAAGCTTGAAACATGCCGGGCTGCCGTGGGAAATTGGACTGGCAGAAACACATCAAACCTTGTTGTTAAATCGATTGCGGGACCGGATTGTAGTAGAAACAGACGGGAAAATGATGACGGGCCGGGATGTGGTTATTGCTGCCTTGCTCGGTGCAGAAGAATACGGATTTTCAACTGCTCCGCTGGTTGTATTGGGCTGCATTTTAATGCGTGTTTGCCATCTTGATACGTGTCCGGTAGGTGTAGCCACACAAAACCCGGAGCTAAGAAAAAAATTTACCGGGGAACCTGAACATGTCGCCAATTTCATGAGGTTTATTGCAATGGAAGTAAGAGAACTTATGGCAGAACTAGGATTCAAGACAATTAATGAAATGATTGGAAGAACCGATATTTTAGAGGCGAATAAAGCCATTACTCATTGGAAAACAAAAGGAATTGACCTGGCAGCTCTTCTTTATCAGCCAGAAGTTCCTGAAAGCACTAGTCGTTACGCAACGGTAGAGCAAGTTCATGGACTCGATAAAACATTAGACAAACAAGAGTTAATACCGCTGTGCAAAGAAGCACTTGAAAAACAGGAACCTGTAGAAGCCACTTTATCCATTCGAAACATTAATCGCGTAGCAGGGACCATGTTAGGAAGTGAAATTACAAAAAGATACGGTGCGGAAGGGCTGCCTGAAGATACTATACGCCTGACTTTTACCGGGTCGGCCGGACAAAGCTTTGGAGCATTTATTCCATCCGGCTTAACCATGACACTTGTAGGAGATGCAAACGATTTTATTGGAAAGGGATTATCAGGAGGGAAAATGATTGTTCACCCTTCACGAAAAAGCACATTTATTCCAGAAAAAAACATTATTGTTGGAAATGTTTCGTTTTACGGGGCAACCGCAGGAGAAGCTTATATAAACGGAATTGCCGGAGAGCGGTTTTGCGTAAGAAATAGCGGTGCAACTGTTGTGGTAGAAGGTGTGGGAGACCATGCTTGTGAATATATGACGGGCGGAAAAGTAGTTGTTTTAGGCTCCACAGGGAAAAATTTTGCAGCTGGCATGTCAGGTGGAGTTGCTTTTGTACTGGATGAAGCAAAAGATTTTCAAGTGAAATGCAACCAGGAACAAGTATATCTTGATTTGCTTCAAGATGAGCCAGAACTTCAAAGTGTCTATCAATTGATTGAAAAACATGTTCATTATACGAAAAGCCCCAAGGGAAAAAGAATATTGGATAATTGGAAAGACGTAAGCAAGAAATTTGTGCGAGTGATTTCAAAGGATTATCTGGAAATGCAAGAAAGAATAAAACATTTGCAAAAAAGCGGGTTAAATGAAAAAGAAGCAGCCCTGCACGCTTTTGAAGAAAGCAAAAAAATAGTGAATTTAATAAAAGATGGAGGGTAAACGATGGGAAAACCAACTGGTTTTATGGATTATGAGCGTCAGCCAAGGCCCGAACGTGACCCTTTAGCAAGAATAAATGACTGGGAAAATTATATGTTACCAGCTGATGAAAATGAGCTTCAAAAACAAGGGGCCCGCTGCATGGATTGTGGCATCCCGACCTGCCACACGGGTACGATGCTAAATGGAATGACGTCGGGCTGTCCTGTTCATCACTTAATTCCTGAGTGGAATGATTTAGTTTACCAGGGACAATGGAAAGAAGCATTAAAGCGTGAACATAGAATGAATAACTTTCCTGAATTTACAGGGATGGCTTGTCCTGCCCCTTGCGAAGGCGCTTGTGTTCTGGGCATTAATGAACCTGCAGTTGCCATCCGTTCCATTGAACTAGCAATTATTGAAAAAGGTTTTGAAGAAGGCTGGGTAAAACCAGAGCCTCCGGAAATTCGCACAAATAAAAAAGTGGCAATAGTCGGGTCGGGTCCGGCTGGCCTGGCCTGTGCTGCCCAGCTTAATAAAGCTGGACACCATGTAACAGTGTTTGAACGCAATGACAGGGTGGGAGGGTTATTAACATATGGAATACCAGAGATGAAGCTGCCTTACGGCGTTGTAGAACGGCGGGTTGCTATTTTAAAAAAAGAAGGGATTACGTTTGTCACCAACACAGAAGTAGGAAAAGATTATCCAGTCTCCACGCTTCAAACAGAATTTAACGCGGTCGTTCTTTGCGGGGGAGCTGCCAAACATCGTGATTTGCAAGTGGAGGGAAGGGCATTAAAAGGAATTCATTATGCCATGGAATTTCTTCAAGCCAATACAAAAAGTTTATTGGACTCCAATCTCAAAGATGGAAAGTATATTTCAGCAAAAGACAAAGATGTAATTGTAATCGGCGGCGGTGATACAGGGACGGATTGTTTAGCTACTTCTCTAAGGCATCAATGCAAAAGCTTAACACAATTTGATATTTACGAGAAAAAAAGTGACGTTCGAGCTGCTGATAACCCATGGCCGCAGTGGCCGGTAATTCACCGGGTCGAGTATGGCCACAAAGAAGCTAAAGCTTTGTTTGGAAAAGACCCTCGTGCTTATGCAGTTATGACAAAAAAATTTGTTGGCGATGAAAACGGCCAGGTTAAAGAAGTTCATACCATTAATGTTGAAACACATGTGGATGAAAAGGGAAATCGAGTCCGAAAAGAAATTCCAGGCACGGAAAAGGTGTGGCCTGCCCAGCTAGTTTTGCTTGCAATAGGATTTAGTGGACCAGACCAAGGTCTTTTACAGCAGTTAGCCGTTGAAACCGATGAATATTCTAATGTAAAAGCTGAATATGGAAAATATACAACGAATATGGAGGGAGTTTTTGCAGCAGGTGATATGCGGCGCGGCCAAAGTCTTATTGTTTGGGCGATTAATGAAGGCAGAGAGGCAGCCAGGGAATGTGACAAATATTTAATGGGGGAAAGCATGCTGCCTTAGAATTTCTGGCTTCCAATAAGAAATATAAATAAAAAAATTCCCCGGGCTTATTTGAACAAAGAAAGGGAGCTAGCATCATCTGTCTCCCTTTTTATGGAATATAATCCTCTTTCAATGCTTATATAGAAACCCACAATCTATCTGTCTGATGCAATTTCAGCTTTTTCACATTCGAAACAATTAAATCTAGCAACTATTACCTTGCAAAAAAAAGTAATAGATTTAGGA
>JAPSKG010000051.1 GCA_031177795.1 Domibacillus sp. | reverse complement strand
TGTGTACCCAACGGCACAATGCTCACATCGCATATTGCAAAGAGTTGTTGTTGTAAATTCAATATTGGATAAGCGCAAAGAGCCTGACTGATCAATATCCATATAGCTTTCCCATGGATCAAACATAGGAGTAATCTTTTTTTTCATTGAAAACACCTCATTTTCTTTCAACATGTTATTATACCTTTTTTTTATAAAATGAAAAAGAAAGTGAAGCTGCCCAATTAAAAGAAAAATTCACACATAATCTTTTTTCTACCCGAATACTATATATGTAAGAGTAGAAGAAACACAGTAAACCGTAAGCTAATCCATGAGAGGCAGTAGCTGACGCCAGCCAAAAAATGGGGGCAAACAAAAAAAGGACAAGTATTCCTTTATTGAGTACAAGCCAGTTTGTGAAAGCTCCTGATTCGTCAACATGAACAAGCTTCAAAAATTCCTAATTTGGAAGAGGTGCTTGGATGGGCAAAAGAAAAGGGAATGTCTTGATAAATCGAACTGAAAAGCAGCGTAAATGGCCGGATGGTGATGAAATTTACATGATCAAAGGCCGGATACAGATTGGTTCGCAAAGACCCCGTTACTCTTTTTTCGCTCAGTTTCAAAAGCATGCTCTAAAGCGTCCGCCTTGAGCGTTCTGCTTATGAACTTTAATGCTAAATGAGGACAATCTCCTGCCAGTGCAATAAATATACCAAAAAAACAGCTTTTTTAAAAAAGGTAAAACAACCTGTTTAATAGTGTATGGCTTCAACAGGAAAAAAGACGCTGCTCCTAAAGTGAATTATCTCACAACCTATATTTGGAAAAATAGTTCCTTTAAGCTGTTTTTCCTTTATTGCTTTTCATTAATGGAAAAAACAAGTATTATGTGAGGTAACAAAACTTGAGGAGGAAATACATAATGAAGAAAGTGACAGGTTTTATGGGAGTGGCTCTTCTTGCTGGAAGTTTACTTGCAGGTTGTTCTGCGGACTCGGAAAAAGTTGTGCCCGAAGAAGAAGTGCCTGAAGAAACGGTAACACCGAGCGTGGCAGAAGAAGCAAACCAGGAAACAGAAAAAACGGAAAAAATAGAAGAGGCAGAAACTGCAGAAACAACAAAAGATATGAAAGAACAAACAAATACTGTAAATAATGAACCAAACGAACCAGCAGAAGAACCAGCAGCGGAGGCAACCGGGACGTTTAATGGAATAGCAGATCCTCACACAGTAGAAATTGAAGTGAACGGAGAACCAGCAGCTTATCAAGTAGAAGCAGGCGGCGAGGCAATGGCCAAATTTGAAGCAATGGAAGCGGGAGAAAGCGTCACATTCGTTTACACGGAAAACGGAGAACAGCTTGTGATTAATGAAGTGAAAACAGCAGCACATAAAGCAGAAGAAGCAACCGGAACGTTTAATGGGATAGCAGACCCTCACACAGTGGAAATTGAAGTGAATGGAGAGCCGACAGCTTATCAGGTAGAAGCAGGTAGTGAGGCAATGGCCAAGTTTGAAACAATGGAAGCGGGAGAAAGCGTCACATTCGTTTACATGGAACATGGAGAGCAACTGGTGGTTAAGGAAGTAAAATAAACAAAAGAGCGTATCTGCTTGGATACGTTCTTTTGTTTAAAAAGGATTAAAATAGGAAAAGGAGTTAGGGAAAATAATTTACAGGGCAATAGGGGGATAAAAACGATGAATACATCAGGGATGCTAAGAGGGTACTTGGCGAAAGTGATGGATCAGGAAAGTTTCTTTTTTCATGTAATAAACTGCATGGAAAAACAATTAATTGATTGGGGAAAAGAAACGATCTTGTTGTTTAACTGGGAAAAAGAAGCAGACAAGGTAGACGGTTTGTTTATTATTGATGGCTTTTCCCATTCGTTTATCTTAAAAAAAGAAACGTTAAAACAACTGCAACAACAATCTCCTTATTCTTTAGACCGGAAAATTTGGGAAGCGCTCATTGAGGAAGGGTTTGTTTTGCGGGAAAGCAACTATATAGACAAGATCTTTATGTAAACACGCGTCAAGAATTTCTTGACGCGTGTTTTTATTATTTGCGAATTTGTCCTGAGCCGCGAACAATAGATTTCACGGTAGTAATCGCTTTTAAGCCCATTGGCCCGCGGGCATGAAGTTTCTGTGTGCTAATTCCGATTTCAGCTCCATAGCCAAACTGCTCACCGTCTGTAAAGCGGGTAGACGCATTGCGGTATAAAACAGCAGCATCGATGCCCCGAAAAAACAGGTCAGCATTTTCATCGCTTTCTGTTACAATGGCTTCCGAATGTTTTGTTCCATATTGATTAATGTGAGAAACAGCTTCCCGGGTGTTTTCCACTACTTTAGCGGATAATGTTAAAGACAAAAATTCTCGGCCCCAGTCGTCTTCTTCTGCTTCTGTAATGAAATCATATGTGTGTGCCAGTTTTTGGTCACCGCGAACTTCTACATCAGCATTTTTTAAAGCGGTAAATAAGTCACGCTGGAATGGCCAATCCTGGTGAACCAGCAAGCTTTCCGCCGCATTGCAAACGGACGGGCGCTGGGTTTTGGCATTTAAAGCAATGTTGATCGCCATTTCTTTATCTGCTGATTCATCAATGAAAATATGGCAGTTTCCAACACCTGTTTCCAGAACTGGCACTGTTGCTTGGTTAATAACAGATTGAATAAGCCCGGCTCCGCCGCGTGGAATCAAAACATCCAAATAGCTGTTTAATTTAAACATCTCGGCAGCGGTTTCCCTGCTTGTGTCTTCTAAAAGCTGCAATGCGTCAGAAGAAAGAGAAGACTGTTCTAATGCTTTTTTCATAACAGCAACGAGTGCTTTATTTGAGTGAAGAGCAGAAGTGCTTCCGCGAAGCAACACGGCATTTCCTGCTTTTAAGCAAAGAGTTGCCGCATCCACTGTCACGTTTGGACGCGCTTCATAAACCATGCCGATGACACCGAGTGGAACGCGGATCGTTTGAATCTCAAGGCCGTGCTCTGTTGTCCATGAATCCACCACTTCTCCGACCGGGTCTTCAAGTTTTGTTAATTGGCGCACAGCTCCGGCAATAGATGCAATGCGCTCTTCTGTTAATTGAAGGCGGTCAAGTAATGAAGCTGAAAAACCCGCTTCACGGCCTGAAGCCATATCTAGCTCGTTAGCTTCTAAAATAAAAGATGTTTGCTTTATTAATGCATCAGCAATCAACAGAAGCGCTTCGTTTTTTTCTTCTGTTGTTTTTAAAGCCATATCAAAAGAAGCTTGTTTTAATGTTTGTGCTTTTTGTAACAGTTCACTCATAAATCCCACTCCTATCATTGATTTTTTATCGTTACCCAATTATCACGGTGAATAACTTCTGCCCGCTCGTTTATCGAATAAGCTTTTGCTTCGGGACCCGGAAGGCCTTTTACTTTTTCTAGATCAACGGAGGAATACAGCACTTGTCCCCGTCCTAGTAGCTTGCCTTTTTCATTTATTACGTCAACCACATCCAAAGCGTCAAACAAGCCATCTACTGCCGTAACACCAACAGGCAGCAGGCTTTTTCCGCCTTTGACTACGGCTTTTTCCGCGCCCGCATCAATTTTAATTGACCCGGCTGGCTTTGCATGGTGAGCAAGCCACTGTTTTTTTCGTTGCATATGTGGCTGCATCGGTGAACCGATATAAGTGCCGTCGCCTTTTCCATCAAGAATATCAAGAAGTTTTCGCTCCCCGGTCCCATTTCCGATAAAAACAGAGACTCCCAGTGATTGCGCTTTATCAGCCGCAAGCAGTTTTGATTTCATTCCACCTGTTCCAACCGTTGACCCGCTGCCGCCCGCTGCTTTAAGCATTTCTTCTGTAATGACAGGAACAAAATTAAACCGCTTTGCATCTGGATTCGTTTTCGGGTTGCTGTCATATAAACCGTTAATGTCCGTTAAAATTACGAGTCCGTCTGCCTGTAGAAAACCGCTCACAAGGGCAGACAGCATATCATTATCTCCATACGTTAATTCTTCAATGGAAATCGAATCGTTTTCATTAATAATAGGCACGGCTCCCCGGCTTAGCAACTCGGTTATTGCAGTGTAAAAATTTTGAAACCGGCCTTTCGAGTAAAAGTCGCCTTTTGTTAAAAGCATCTGAGCGGCTGGAAAACCTTTTGGTGCAAGGTGGGAAATATAACGCTGGATTAACAGGCTTTGGCCAACAGCAGCTGAAGCCTGTCTTGCTGCCATCACTTTTGGACGGGATGGATAGCCAAGTGCTTTAAAACCAGCCGCGACCGCTCCTGAGGACACAACAATCACTTCATGCCCTTCTTTTTTCATCGCTGCAATAGCAGCAGTGTGGTCGGCAATTTTTTCTTCTACAATATTTCCATTATCATCCGTTAAAGAACTGCTTCCAATTTTCACGACAATACGCTGTTTTTTCATTTTTACTCATCCTTTTCAATAAAAAAAAGCATACCGAAGCGTCCATAAAGGACGGGTATGCTTTCCGTGGTACCACCTTTTTTGACGCCAAACTGCGCCCACTTTACATCCATAACGGAGAAAACCGGCTTATGTTTTCATAAGCAATGTTGAGTAGGGCAGGTTCAATAGTGTTTACCGTGGGAGTCTTCCAGCCTATGAACTCCTTTTCTAGACGGAAACGGGCTATTTACTAGTCCCATCATTTTTTACTATTCTCCATTATTATCGTATATTCTGACTATTTGTCAAGCACCTGCGGATACTGCCGCAACAAATCTAAAAAGTGTTTTAGAATACGGGCGGTTAAGCCCCATATGATGCGATTATCGTACACATAAAAAAACTCTTCCATTGATTTTGCCTGCCAATTATAGTCTTTGCCTCGATTGATTAAATGAAACGGGAAATTTTCTTCTGGTTCAGGACGCAGCTTAACATAGTGAATGTCAGGGTCAGTTTTTAACAAAAATTCAAGTGGTACAGTAAAGATTTCTCCCACTTCAGCTTTGTTTAAATTAATTTCTGTTAAATCAACCAGGCCTGCATACGTGTAAATAAGAGTGCCGAACGGAGAAATCATGAAATCCAGAGGGAATAAAAGTTCAATATTCTTTTTGGGAATGCCAAGCTCCTCATGTGTTTCCCGAATTGCAGCAGCTTCCGGGCTTTTATCATCAAAATCAATTTTACCACCTGGAAAACAAATTTCACCAGGCTGCCTGCGCATCGACAAAGAACGAACTTCAAATAAAATGTAGAGCTCGCCTTTTTTTTCAATAAGAGGAAGCAACAGGGCAAATTTAGCAAACTCTTCGCTTCCAAGTATATCAGGCTGTCGGTGCGCGAAAATGGATTTTAATTCAGTAATATTCATAAAAACAGCTCCATTTTTTCAGTTGAATAGTTTCATAGTTTGTAAGGAATACTATACTTTCCCTTTACCCTCTAAAGCAATGAAATACATCTGCTATCATATTTAGAAGACTGCCTAATCGCATTGAATAGTATTAGTTCGACAGGATCATCATTGTTTCCTTCCAACAGCAAATAAGAAAGAAAAAAGAAGCTCCCGGAATAAAAAGGAGTTATGATTTTTTTCACGCCTAAAGGTTGGTGAAAACAAGTGGATGGCAGCCGGAAGTTTTTTTGTGGACGTTTCTAGATCAAGAAAAGCGAACAGCTATGTAAGTGTTTTAAAATAACTTTTAAAACTAAGTACTATGTTTAATTTTACTCAAAATAAAAAACCAGGCTGGAGACCTGGCTTAATGAATCAGACAGAGGGGCTAAAAAACCGCCTATAAGTAAGATGCCCATTTACAAAAATTTTATACAACATAAAGCAGAATAAATAAAGGAAAACGGCCGTTGCCTCTTTTGCAAAAAAACTAAAAGAAATTTTTGATATGCTGTTAATAAAAGCACCCTCAAGAGTTTTTCTTGAGTTTTCAAAAGCCACTTGAATATAATGCATACTTTTTGGCCCGGTATGCCAAACTTTAACCAGCGTTCCTTATTGCATTGGTTTTGCGCGGTTCTTTAGGAACTTACGAATCATCAAAAAATAAAAAGGAGAGGGACATCATGAAAGTAGGAGTAAGTTATTACCGGCTAGGCCCTAACGGAATGCCAAACAGCCCTGAACAACATGCAGTAGTAGAAATTGAATTAGAAGCTAATGCAGATAAAGATGCACTTGTAAGAAAAGCTTTATATGAAAAAACGTATATAAGTGAAGATAAATTTAAAGTGATCGATGTAACGGAAATGTAAGCACCATGCCGGGTGCGTTATGTAAAAAAATAAATCAATTTGTTTATGCCTTTTGAAAGCTCCGAATCATCAGAAAAATATGTTAGCTGATTAAAATGCTTTTTTTGTGGAACAAGTAATAGAAGGAAACTAAAAGCAAGAAAAATGATAGCTTGGGAGGCTTTTCAACATGGCTGAAAACGTTGATAAACAAATAGCTCATTTGTCAGAAGGGTTATCAGAAAATGAACGGCTGCTTGCTCAAATCAATGCGGTTATTAACTTGCTTGTGGATAAAAGGATGGTTACTTCCGAAGAGTATTTTGAAGAATTTGTTGAATCGTTAAAAGAAGCCCATGAAATAAAAAAAAATGAAACCTCATTTTAGTGGTCCTTTGCATAAAAACGCAAAAAATAAACAAAAGCGCTTTTGGTGAATAAGTGAATTGTTGTTTTTCGGAAGAAAGGAGGAAATACAGTTGAAAGTCCTGGTAAAGCTCAAAGACACGAAGATATTTGTTTTTCAAGAAAATGAAGAAAAACCGATGCATGACTTTGATATTGCGGAAGCAGCTTTAAAAACAATGAAGGGAGAGGAAACCAAGCTCTTGCATGTATTAAGTGAATATGCGGGAGAAACGATAGAAACAAACCAAGTGTATTCTGTGGAAATTATTCAATAAAAGCACCCCTAAGGGTGCTTTTATTGAATTGAAAATAGGTTCACCCGGAGTGAACAAGTTCTTCAACAATATTCAAGGTAGCTTTCACCACACTAACATGCTGAAAATCTATTGATGAATTAATGGGGAAATTTTCAGGAAGAGAAAAAATAGACGTTAAAAAACCTTCTGCATGAGCAGGTGAGTTAAAATGCATACAATCTAGTATATTATCTGTTGTAAAAATAGATCCGCTGCCTTTAAACGGAACTTTTAAATAACCATCTCTGGATTTTAGTACGTATGTTGCTTGCCCCATTTCAATACCATCCTTTTTACCAGTTATTTTAACCCGTGTAACGCCTTACTAAACTTTATTCGAAAAATAAAAGAATTATTCCTGCAAAAGTTAAAAAAAAGAAAAAAATAAATAAAGAAAGTTCAGAATATTTGATTAACAGGAAGGGGAAAGTTTTCGTTTGTCGAATAAATAAAAGAAAAGAGTAAAGGAATGGTTCTAATGTTATTTAAGCTGTTTAGCAATAAATGCTCAATGTGCAAAAAAAAGCAGAAGCATTTGTATAACCACATAAACAGAGCGGGAAAAGCCATTAAAGTTTGCTCTGAATGCGGCATTTATGCTGAAAGAAGAGCATTCAAGAAAAATGCTTAAGCACCCATGTCCGGGTGCTTTTTATTTAAAGTTCTTTTTCCATATTTTTAAGAAAAAGCGGATCAACTTTATCCGGAAAAAACCGGCAAATGATCCGCGTGCAAAAGGAAAAGAAGAAATATAAAAAACATCAAAAAAAAAAGCCAGGAATCAATATTATGCAAGCAATAAACTGGAAGTAGAAGTTTGCCAGGAAGAATGTTTAAAAGTAGATAAACAGGAGAAAGAATCTGAAAAAAGTTTACTTGATTAACGTTTCAATAACAGTCACGGCTTCTTCTATCGTTTCATATTTTTCAACCGTATGATTATTAAAAAAAGTGATTTGCAGGGTATTTGTATTTTTCAAGCAGGAAACTGAAGCGACGGGTTGTCCGTTTTTGCTGAATGTGTGTGTGATATCTACATTATTATAGTAGCGTAAAAGCTGCAGCATTTCTTTTTTATATTCAATCGACATGTTACACCGTCCTTTTTTAAAAGTGAGAAACCTCAAGAGAAAACGAGCGCAACAACGATAATTACCCATATTATAACATGATTCTACAATTTATACTGAAAAATTTGAAAAAAAAGTAAAATGTTTTAAACGAATTTTTTACGTTATTCATCCCGCATGCCATACAAAAAATTTTCATAATGATAAATAACCAAATCAAAAAAATCCGTAACTGGCGAATAAAGAAAGTGGATTTTTACAACGAAGTGAGTGTATTGTGCTCTATAATTAAAATAACAATTAAGTTAAGGAACGACCGGGAAGGCATCGTAAAAAAACATTATGGAAAAACTGCTGATGCAAGGTGTTTTTTTGTGTCATGCAAAAAAGATTACAGAACGTACGGGAGGAAAACATGGAGAGAAAACAATGTGCTCACCGTTTCAGTACAGTTGATTATGAGTGGGCCGGCGCAAACATATTGTTCGTTAAAACAAGCGGATTTGATGCAGAGCAAGAAAAGGAGTTTGAAGGCGTTTTTAAATTTGTAGGAGGGTTGCCATATGGAGATTTAATTCACGCAGACAAATCTTTTTTGTCTGACACCTGCCGGGAAAAACTTCGTGAATATTTAATAAAGCGGTATGAAAACAAAGAATTCAACTAGGTTATTGCCAAAAGCACAATCAAAAAAAGGAAAAGCAAGTCCAGAAGCAACAAGTTTATTATTCTGGTATTTTTTTCTGCGTACTTACCTGCTTTTGCCACGTATGCAAACTCTGCTATAATAAGTTTCTAATCATTTTCTACATAAAATCTTGTAACAAAACTAGCAGTTTCACAATTGAAAAAGGAAAATGAAATTTTTTGCTTTTAAGGTGTGAAAATATTCAAAAAAATTGTAGAATATATAAAGTACCCAAACAGCATTACGCTGACGAATTTTTACAATGAGGAGTCCTGAACGATGACACAACAAATTACCGTACAAATAGCTGAAACAAAACGTGATAAGCCGGATCAATCAAATCTTGGATTTGGCCGTATTTTTACTGATCATATGTTTATGATGAACTTTACGGAAGGCAAAGGATGGCATGATGCGCGTATTGTTCCTTATCAGCCACTTACATTAGATCCATCAGCTATGGTGTTCCATTATGGGCAGACGGTTTTCGAAGGAATGAAAGCTTATTTAACAGAAGATGGGCAAATTTTCTTGTTCCGTCCAGAAAAAAATATGGAGCGTTTAAACCGCTCAAACGACCGCCTCTGCATCCCGCAAATTGATGGTGATTTTGTCATTGAAGGATTAAAGAAATTAATCGCGGTTGACCGGGAATGGATTCCGACAGCAGAAGGAACATCTTTATATATTCGTCCATTTATTATTGCAACAGAGCCTTTTCTTGGCGTTGCGCCAGCAAAAAATTACATATTCATGATTATCATGTCACCGGTCGGCTCTTATTATAAAGAAGGCATTTCACCGGTGAAAATATTGGTGGAAAGCGAGTTTGTCCGGGCCGTAAAAGGCGGAACAGGCGAAGCTAAAACAGGCGGAAATTACGCATCAAGCTTAAAAGCACAGGAGCTGGCAACTGGAAAAGAATATTCCCAGGTATTATGGCTTGATGGCGTCGAGAAAAAATATATTGAAGAAGTCGGAAGCATGAATGTTTTCTTTAAAATTAACGGGGAAGTAGTAACTCCTGCGTTAAACGGAAGCATTTTGCACGGTGTTACCCGCGATTCAGTTATACAATTATTGAAACATTGGAACATCCCTGTTTCTGAACGCCGCATTTCAATAGATGAAATTGCCCAGGCGCATCGTGAAGGAAAACTAGAAGAAGCATTTGGTACAGGGACCGCTGCTGTTATTTCCCCGATTGGCGAGTTTTTCTGGGGAAGTGAACAACTTGTTTTAAATGGCGGAAAAACCGGGGAACTGTCAAAACGGATTTACGACACTATTACAGGCATTCAAAAAGGAAAGCTAGAAGACCCGTTTGGCTGGGTAACAAAAGTGCCGGTTTCTGAATCAAAATAAAAAGTAACTAGGCGAACTGCAAAAAGCAGTTCGTTTATTTTCTCAAAAGAGGTGTAAACATGTCGGCTGTTTCATTAGGATCTGATTTGTCACTTATCGATTTATGTGATTCCGGGTTTTCAAAACGGACAGGCTCTTACGTGTTTCATGAAGAAAAAAAAGCAATTATTGAAACGAGCGCCAGCCCTTCTGTTCCTTTTTTACTTAACGGGTTAAAAAAACTTGGAATAGCTCCGGATCAAATTGAATATGTGATTGTGACACATATTCATTTAGATCATTCTGGAGGTGCGGGGCTTTTTTTACAATCATGCCCAAATGCAAAATTGGTTGTTCATCCAAAAGGAGCCCGTCATCTTGCTGATCCGTCCCGATTAATTCAAAGTGCGAAAATGGTGTACGGCACTCAATTTGATTTGCTTTTTGATCCTATTTTGCCGGTGCCGGCTGACCGTATTATTGAAATGGAAGATGGCGGAGAACTGGATCTTGGCGGACGGGTTTTAAAGTTTATTCATACACCGGGCCATGCGGAACATCACTTTTCTATTTACGATCAAAAATCCAATGGAGTTTTCACAGGCGATACAGCAGGCGTTCAATACGCGCAGCTTACAGATGAAAGCATTCCGTTTTATATGCCGGTTACATCTCCAAACCAGTTTGATCCGGAGAAGATGAAAAATTCCATTCAAAAGCTGATGGCTTACAAGCCGGACAAAATTTTTTATGGCCATTATGGAATGACTGAACAACCAGAACAAGCTGTTTCAATGGTGTTGGAATGGCTCGAAAGTTACCTTGAAGAACTAAAAAAGCATTCAACAGGAGATGAACTGGAGGCTGCTTTGATGGAGAAAATAAAAAAAGAGTTAACAAAAAAAGGCGTTCCAGATAACCATTCTGTTTATAAACTAATTGCGACAGATCTTCAAGTAAGTGTGCAAGGGATGATGCATTTTAAAGAAA